>JAITQI010000054.1 GCA_031289065.1 Oscillospiraceae bacterium | reverse complement strand
GTCTCCCCGGGGCGGACAGGGCCTTCCTCATGCGCCAGGCCGCCCTCATCTGGCAGTATTTCGAGGACTTCCTCACCCCCGAGGATCACTATCTGCCCCCTGACAACTGGCAGGAGCAGCCCGCCGTCGGCGCCGCCCACCGCACCAGCCCCACCAACGTCGGCCTGGGGCTGCTGTGCGTCCTGGCCGCCTGTGACTTGCAGATGATCGGCCAGGAGCGGGCCATGCACCTGCTCGACCGGACGCTGACCACCCTGGAGGCTCTGCCCAAATGGCACGGGCACATCTACAACTGGTACGACACCCGCACCCTGGAGCCCCTGACCCCCCGCTACGTATCCACGGTGGACTCGGGCAACCTGGCCTGCTGCCTCATCGCCCTGAGGGAGGGCCTGTCCGAGATGAAGGACGCGGCGGCCGAAGACCTGGCCGCCCGGGCCGACAAACTCGCCCGGGGCATGGCCTTCGCCCCCCTCTACGACCGGAAGCGGCGGCTGTTCCATATCGGCTTCGACCTGGAAATCGGAAAGCCGTCGGAGAGCTGCTACGATCTGCTGGCCTCCGAGGCGCGGCAGACCAGCTTCCTGGCCGTCGCCCGGGGCGAGGTGGAGCGGCGGCACTGGCGGCGGCTGGGCCGGGCGCTGGTCTCGGACGACCGCTACAGCGGCATGGCCTCCTGGACCGGCACCATGTTCGAGTACCTGATGCCCCACCTGCTCATGCCCTGCTTTGAAAACTCCCTGCTCTACGAGAGCGCCCGTTTCTGCGTCTATTGCCACCGCAAGCGGGGCGCGCCCCAGGGCATCCCTTGGGGCGTCTCCGAAAGCTGTTTTTATGCCTTCGACAACGCCCTCAACTATCAGTACAAGGCCCACGGCGTGCCCCGGCTGGCCTTCAAGCGGGGCTTGGGCCTGGAGAGCGTCGTGGCCCCCTACGCCAGCTACCTGGCCCTGCTCATCGCCCCCCAGAGCGCCGTCAAAAACCTGCGCCGCCTGCGGGACATGGGCATGGAGGGCCGCTACGGCCTGTTCGAGGCGGCCGACTTCACCCCCGCCCGCCAGACCGGCCGGGAGGGGATGGAGCGGGTGCGCTGTTTCATGTCCCACCACATCGGCATGAGCCTGCTGGCCGTGGTCAACACCTTGCGGGGCGGCGTCATGCAAAAGCGCTTCATGCGCGACCCCGAAATGGGGGCCTTCGCTGAGCTTCTCCAGGAGAAGGTGCCGGTGGGGGCGGTGTCGGTGCGCCCCTTGGGCCGGGAGGTGCCCGACAAGCCCCCCCGGGCCCAGCACGACAGCTACCGCCGGGCGGGGGAGGCCCGTCTGTCCGCCGCGCCGGTCTGCCATGTCCTGTCCAATCCGTCCTACGTGCTGTTTTGCGACGACGCCGGGCGCACCGCCTCCTACAGCGGGGAACTGTCCCTCACCCGTTTCGCCCCCCATGACGGCGACCGGGTCGGCGGCATGGTCTTCGCGGTGTCCGACGGCGGCGGGGCGGTGGGGCTGACCCCCGCGCCCTGGGACACCCGGGACATGCGGTACGACTACGACTTCAGCGCCGCCGCCGCCCGCTGGCGGGCCGAGGGTCGGGGCCTGTCCTGCGCCCTGGAGCTCCGGGTGCCCGACAACGAGATGGGCGAGCGTCGGGTGGTCACCCTCAAAAACACCTCCGATCGCCCGAAAACCCTCACCCTGGTCTGTTACTTCGAGCCGGTGCTGGCCCGGCGGCGGGACTTCGACGCCCATCCGGCCTTTTCCAAGCTCTTTCTGGAGACCGGAATTCAGGGCCGGACGGTGGTCGTGCGCCGCCGTTCCCGGGCCGCCCGGGGGGACGCCTTCCTGGCCTTCGCCTGCGACCACCCCGGCGTGCGCTACGACACCTCCCGGGAAATCGCCCTGGGGCGCGGCGGGGCCGACATGCTCCAGAGCGTCCTGGACCGCCCCGCCCGAGACACCCAGGGCGGGGTGCTCGACCCCTGCGTGCTGGCCCGCGTACCCCTGGAACTGGCACCGGGCGAGTCGGTACGGGTGCGCTTCGCCCTGGCCGCCGCCGCCGCCGAGCACGACGCCCTCACCGCCGCCGCCCGCACGGTGGACAGCCCCCTCGACATCGGCAGTCCGGGCCGTCTGGAGGGCATCCTGCGCCTGTTGGGGCTGACCAACGCCGAAGCGGCGGGGGCCTTCGACATCCTCCGGGCGCTGGTCTACGGCCTGGAGGGGGACGTCCGGGGCAACACCCTCGGCCAGAGCGGACTCTGGAAGTTCGGCGTGTCCGGCGACCTGCCCATCATGCTCTTCGACTGCGACGACCCCAAGCGCACCGAACGCCTGGCCCGGGTCATCCGTCGGCACCGGATGCTCTCCCTGTGCGGCATCAACGCCGACCTGGTGGTTTTCACCCGGGACGGGGCCGACTACCGGCGGCCCGTGGGGGGGATGGTCTCCGAAACCCTCAAGACCATTGGGGCCGAGGCCTTTCTCGGGGCGCGAGGCGGCGTTCACGTCATCGACGCCGCCGCTCTCGCCCCCCAGGAAACCGCCCTGTTCCGGGCCTGCGCCGCCTGGATATACGCCGAGCCGGAGGAGGCTCCCGCCCCCCCGCCGCCCCGGCCCAAGCCTCTGCCTCTGGGCAAGGGGCCCCTCTTCCCCGGGGAAAACGGCGGCCCCGCCTGCCGCTACCTGCCCGACGGCGCGTTTCAGTTCGACACGGCCGGCGGTCTGCCCCCCTGCGCCTGGGGTCACGCCCTGGCCAACCCCGCCTTCGGGGCGCTGGTCACCGAGACCGGCCCGGGGCACATGTGGCGGCTCAACGCCCGGGAAAACAAGATGACCCCCTGGGTCAACGACCCCCTGGCCCTGCGCGGCGGGGAACAGCTCGCCCTGGCCGTCGCCGGGCGCACCGTCTCCCCCTTCGCCGGGGCGGACGGGGCCGGGGCCACGGTGACCTACGGCTTCGGCTACGCCCGCTGGGAAAAGCGGTCAGGCGGCCTGCGCACAACCGTCACCGCCTTTGTCCCCCGGAACCGCTCGGCCCGGGTGCTGCTCATCGAGGCCGAAGGGGCGACCTCCCCCCGCCTGCGTTACTACAGCGAGGTTCTCATGGGCGTGGACGGGGAAACCCGGCGGCATGTCCTGCTGGAACAGACCGCCGACAGCCTCATCCGCGCCGTCAACCGCTACAACACGGCCTACAGCCCGCAGATTTACGCCCTGGCCGCCTCGGAACCCATGGAGGAAATTCTGCTCGGGCCGGGCGCGGTGAGCTTCAGCCTGCCCCTGCGCCCGGCGGGCGGGGTGTGGCGGGGAGTGCTGGTGTGCGGCTGCGCCGGCAACGAGGCGGGGCTTTCCCTGCTGGGCGGGCTGACCGACTGGACGACCGCCCAAGCGTCCCTCGCCGAAACCGCCGCCTGGTGGCGGAGCCGGGTGCGCCCCCTCAGAGTGGACACCCCCGACCGGGCCCTCAACCACTATCTCAACGGCTGGGCGCTCTATCAGGTGCAGGCCGTCCGCCTATACGCCCGGGCCTCCCTCTACCAGTGCGGCGGAGCCTTCGGCTTCCGCGACCAGCTTCAGGACGTATGCGCCCTGCTGTACGGCGACCCGGCCGCCGCCCGCGTGCAGATTCTGCGGGCCTGCGCCCACCAGTTCGAGGAGGGCGACGTCCAGCACTGGTGGCATGTGGCCGCCGCCGTCCCCGGCTTGGGGGACAAAGGGGTGCGCACCCGGTGCAGCGACGATCTGCTGTGGCTGCCCTACGCGGTATGCGAATATTTGGACAAGACCGGCGACCGGTCGATCCTCGCCCTGCGCCTACCCTACCTCGCCTCGCCCCCCCTGGGGACGGCGGAGGACGAGCGCTACGAAACCCCTCGCCGCGCCTCTCTCCGGGAGACCGTCTTTGAGCACTGCCGCCGGGCGATTGACCGGGCGATTGACCGGGGCGTCGGGGCCCATGGCCTGATGCTCATCGGCGGCGGCGACTGGAACGACGGCTTCAACCTGGTGGGCGCCGAGGGCCGGGGGGAAAGCACCTGGCTGACCTGGTTCTGCGCCCATGTGCTGGAACGGTTTTCCGCCCTCTGCCGCCAACAGGGCGAGCCGGAGCGGGCCGCCCGCCTGGCCGATCAGGCCGACGCGCTGGCCCAGGCGGCCCAGGGGGCGTGGGACGGCGCGTGGTACCTGCGGGGCTATTACGACAACGGAGCCACCCTAGGTTCCCACCAAGACGAGGAGTGCCAAATCGACTCCATCGCCCAGAGCTTCGCCCTCCTGGCCCCCCGTGCCCCCGACGGCGGCGCGGCTCGGATACGTCTGGAACAGAACGCCAAAGCCCTGCAAAGCGCCCTGGACAGGCTGGCCGACAAACAGCGCCGCATCGTTCGCCTGTTCGACCCGGCCTTTGTCAACAGCTCGCAAAACCCCGGATATATCAAGGGTTACCTGGCCGGGGTGCGGGAAAACGGCGGACAGTACACCCACGCGGCGGTCTGGCTGGCCCTGGGCTGCCTGCTGGCCGGACGTCACGACGAGGGATACGCCCTGCTCAATATGCTCCTCCCCGGCACCCACGACCCGGCTGTCTACCGCGCCGAACCCCACCTGCTGGCCGCCGACGTTTACTATAACGAGGCCCACCGGGGCCGGGGCGGCTGGAGCGGCTACACCGGCGCCGCCGCCTGGTATTACCGCACGGCGGTGGAACACCTGCTGGGCGTCCGCTGGCAAAACGGCCGTCTGACCGCCCTCGAACCCCGCCTCCCCGACACTTGGCCCGGCTACGCCCTCACCCTGCCCGGCGGCAACCGAATCACCGTCCCCCGCACCGGCCTGGAAGAAATCCAACGCCCCTCCGCCCCGGCCCCAGATCCAATTTTTAATTTATAATTTTTGAACGGCGGTGCTCCCCATGTCCACCCCCCTGTTGCCCGGCGTCAACCTCACCTGCCTCCCCTCCAACGCCAAGCGCAGCCGACTGTCCCTGTCCCTGTTGCGCCCCTTGTCCCGGGGAGAGGCCTCCCTTTCGGCGGCGCTGCCCCATGTGCTCTGCCGGGGGACGGCCTCCCGCCCGGATATGACCGCCCTGTCGGCCCGGCTCGACGAATTGTACGGGGCGCAATTGGAACCCGCCGTGCGCAAGAAGGGCGAGGTGCAGTGCGTCGGTCTGCTGGCCGACTTTGTGGACGGGGCCTTCCTCCCCGGCGGGCCGGATCAGCTGGCCGCCGCCGCCGCGCTGCTGGGGGAGGCGCTCCTCGCCCCGGCGGGGGGCGGGGACGGGTTTGTTCCGGCCTATGTGGTCACCGAGCGGGACAACCTGGCCGACCGGATCGCCGCCGCCAAAAACGACCCCCGGGCCTACGCCGAGCAGCGTCTTCTCGCCCTCATGTGCGCCGGTGAGGCCTACGGCACAGACAGATTGGGCAACGAGACCTCCGCCCGCGCCGTCACCCCCGACGCCCTCTGGGCGCATTACCGCCATGTGCTGGCCTCCTCCCGGATCGAGGCGGTTTACGTCGGCCCCCGGGGCCCGGAGGCGGTGACCGCCCGACTGAGGGAAGCCCTGAGCGGACTGCCCCGGACGGCCCCCTTCGACGACGTGGGCACGGCGGTCCGCTCTTCGGCGGGCGCGATTCGCCGCTTTGCCGAATCCATGGCGGTCAGCCAGGGCAAGCTGGTGTTGGGAATGCGCCTGGGCGTCTCCACCCCCCATCAGGACTATCCGGCGGCGCTGTTGGCGGCGGAACTGTTCGGCGGCGGCGCGTCCTCCAAACTGTTTAGCCATGTGCGGGAACGGCTGCGCCTGTGTTACTACGCCTCGGCCTGGCTGGAGGGGCACAAGGGGCTGCTGTTGGTCTCCTCCGGCGTGGACGAGGGGAACAGGCGGGACGCCGAGGCCGAAATCCTGGCCCAATGGGACGCCCTGGGCCAGGGGGATTTCACCGAGACGGAGCTGACGGCGGCCCGGCTGTCCCTGACCGACATGCTGCGGGCCACCGCCGACCGGCCCCACCGGCTGGAGGATTACTACCTGGGCCTGTCCGCCGCCGGGCTGTCCTTCCCGCCGGACGAGCTGGCCGAACGGCTGGGGTCGGTCGCCCCGGAGCGGGTGGCCGAGACGGCCCGGGGCGGGGTCTGGGACGGCGTTTATTTCCTGGGGGGCGAAAGGGAGGCTACGCTTTGAACGCGTCTTACAATATCAAGGCCTATGAAACCTTGGGGGAGAAGCTGTACGCCGCCCGAACGCCCTGTGGGCTTCCGGTGTTCGTCATGCCCAAACCGGGCCTTCGCCGGGCCGCCGCCCTGCTGGCGGTGCGTTACGGCTCGGCGGACACCCGCTTTGCCCCGGACGGCGCGTGGCGCGAGACCCCCGCCGGAACGGCCCACTTCCTGGAACACAAGCTCTTCGACATGCCCGACGGCACCAACGCCATGCGGGCCTTCGAGGAGGACGGGGCGTCGGTCAACGCCGCCACCGGCCACGCCGTGACCGCCTACCATTTCAGCGCGGCGGAACGTTTTGGGGAAAACCTGGAACGCCTGCTGTCCTTTGTGTTCACCCCGTGGTTCACGCCGGAGAGCGTCCAAAAGGAACAGGGCATCATCGGCCAGGAGATCCGCATGATGGCCGACGACCCCCACAACCGCGTCTTTGAAAACCTGCTCGGCGCCCTGTACGCCCGCCACCCGGCCCGGCGGAGCATCGCCGGCAGCGAAGCCTCCGTCGCCGCCCTCACCCACCAAACCCTGTACGACTGCCACCGAGCCTTTTACCGCCCGGACAATATGTGCCTGTGCGTGTCCGGGGACGTGTCCCCCGACCTGGTGGCCGACATCGCGGGCCGAAGACCGCCCCAACCCGCCCAATCGCCCCCCGCCCGGGACTACGGCGATGAGCCGGGGGACAACGCGGCCCGGGACGAGGTGTCCGAGACCATGGACGTCTCCCTGCCCCTGTTCGCCTTGGGAGCGGTCTGCCCGCCGCCCTCGCCCGGGCCGGACACCCTCCGCTTCGAACTGTTGGCCGATCTGGCCCTGGAGGCCCTCACCGGCCGCGCCGCCCCCCTGTACGCCCGACTGTACGGCGAGGGACTGATCAACCGGGATTTTTCTTGGGGCTGCTGCCGCCTGCCCGAGGCCGCCTTCCTGCTGTGCCTGGGCGAAAGCCGCGAACCGGCCCGGGTGCGGGCCCTCCTCTGGGCCGAGGCGGCGCGGCTGGCCCGGGAGGGGATTGACCCCGCCCTGTTCGCCCGACTCAAACGGGCGGCGCTGGGCGAGCGCCTGCGCGGCCTGGACGATCCCCTCTCCCTCTGCCGGGCTCAGGCCGCGTTCCATTTCGCCGATGTGGACTACTTCGAGTTCGCCGCCCTCCTTGACGCCCTGACCCCAGACCACGCCGCCGCCCTCCTGGAAAACATCCTGACCCCCACCCGAACCGCCCTGTCGGTGGTGAGGCCGGGGTGAAGACAGAAGATAGCGGACAGAACGAAATACCAAAACCCGCCGGATACGTCCGGCGGGTTTTATGTTACCTCCTTCTTCGCGTTTTTATTGCCATTGCCGCGCCGCTGTGGTATACTGTTTCTCAACAGAGAAACCCGCCGTATTTGACCGGCCAAACCAAAACCAGTGAGGAATTGCGCCATGACCTCCGACTTTTCCCGCCGCATATCGGGCGTCCAACCCTCGGCCATCCGGGAGATTTTCAAAGTGCTGGCCGATCCGGGGGTCATCTCCCTGGCCGCCGGCAGCCCGTCTCCCGAGACCTTCCCCGCAGCCGAGCTGGCCGCCGTCTCCTCCGAATTGTTTGCCCAGCGGGCGGGGGCGGCCCTCCAATACGGCATCACCGAGGGCTACGGCCCCCTGCGGGAGCAGACCGCCGCCCGTTTGCGGGACAAATACCGCGTCGGCGGCCCGGACGACGACCTCATCATCACCACCGGCGGCCAGCAGGGCCTGGACCTCACCGCCAAAGTGTTGCTCAACGAGGGGGACACCGTCCTGTGTGAGGAGCCCAGCTTCATCGGCGCCCTCAACTGCCTGCGGGCCACCGGGGCGCGGCTTGTCGGCGTACCCGCCGACGAGGGGGGCATGGACATGGAGGCGCTGGCCCGCGCCCTGAAAAGCGCCGTCCGCCCCAAGCTGATTTACACCATTCCCACCTTCCAAAATCCCGGCGGCACCACCCTCTCCGCCCCCCGCCGGGAACAAATGCTGGCCCTGGCGCGTCAATACAATGTGCTCGTCGCCGAGGACGACCCCTACTTTGAGCTGCGCTATACCGGCCAACCGGTGCCCGCCCTCAAAAGCCTGGACGAAGAGGGACGCGTCATCTACCTGGGCTCCTACTCCAAGACCATCTCCCCCGGTCTGCGCCTCGGCTTTGTCTGCGCCCACCGGGACATCGTCTCCAAAATGATCGTGGCCAAGCAGGTCTCCGACGTTCACACCAACCTGTTTTTTCAAATGGCGGTCTCCCTCTACCTCGACCGCTATGACTTTGACGCCCATATCGCCGCCTGCCGCGCCCTGTACGCCGGTCGCCTCGACCGCATGTACGCCCACGTAAACGCCTGGGGAGACAGGGTTTCCTGCCTTCGCCCGGAGGGCGGCCTGTTTCTGTGGTGCCGCCTGCCCCGGGGGTACGACGGCGCCGCCCTCTGCCGCCTGGCCGGTGCCCGCAAGGTGGCCGCCGTCCCCGGCTCCGCCTTCGCCGTGCGGGAGGACGAAATCTCCCCCGGCTTCCGCCTCAACTTCTCCCTCCCCACCGACGAGCAAATCACCCAAGGCATGATCCTGCTGACCCAGGCCCTGGAAGAACTGCTGGAAACGACTAAAAACTGAAAAATTGAGGAATCGCGCCATGTGCGACAATGAAATCCGCCGCGCAGCGGCTCCACAATTTTTAATTCTTAATTATTAATTATTGACTCGCCTACCATTCCGCCGTAAAAAGGAGCCAAATCTTATGTCCAAAAAACGAATCCTCAGCGGTGTGCAGTCCAGCGGTACGCCCACCCTGGGCAACTACCTGGGGGCCTTCAAAAACTGGGTGGCCCTCCAAGACGCGGGCGAATACGAAAGCGTCTACTGCGTGGTCGATCTCCACGCCATCACCGTGCGCCGCGACCCGGCGCAACTGCGCCGCCAGACCTATGAAATGTACGCCCTGCTGCTGGCCATCGGCCTCGACCCCAAACGCAACGTCCTGTTCGTGCAGAGCCATGTCCCGGCCCACGCCGAGCTGGCCTGGCTGCTGGGTTGCTACACCATGTTCGGGGAGCTGTCCCGCATGACCCAGTTCAAGGACAAATCGGCCCGCCACGCCGACAACATCAACGCCGGGCTGTTCACCTACCCGGTGCTCATGGCCGCCGACATCCTGCTCTACCAGGCTGACCTGGTGCCGGTGGGGGACGATCAAAAACAGCATGTGGAGCTCACCCGGGACGTCGCCCTGCGTTTCAACGGCCTCCATCCCGGCGTCTTCACCCTGCCCGCGCCCTACATCCCGCCGGTGGGGGCGCGGATCATGAGCCTCCAGGAACCCACCCGCAAGATGGACAAGTCCGACCCCAACCCCGCCGCCCACATTCTGCTCACCGACACCGCCGACGTCATCCGCAAAAAGTTCAAAAAGGCGGTCACCGATTCCGATTCCCAGGTGCGCTACGACCCCGAGGCCAAACCGGGGGTCTCCAATTTGATGACCATCTACGCCCTGGCCACCGGCAAAAAGTTTCCTGAAATCGAGAAAGACTTCGAGGGCATGGGTTACGGGGCTTTCAAGCCCGCCGTCGGCGACGCGGTGGCCGCTCTCCTCGCCCCGGTGGGGGACACCTTCGCCCGCCTAATGGACGACACCGGTTACCTGGACACCGTCATGCGGGACGGCCGGGACCGCGCCGCCGCCCTCGCCGAACAGACCATGGAAAAAGTCCGCCAAGCCATCGGCTTCGTCGCGCTGTGACCGCCGCTGACCGCTGACCCCTAACATCCGCCGGAGGTGCCTCCCATGCCGGAAGATTTCCCTCTGATTCTCTGGGCCTTGCTGACCCTGTTCACCGGCGGGGTCCTCTCCTTCGCCGCCTCGCCGCTGGTGCGCCAGTTCGCCCACACCGTCGGGGCCATCGACGTGCCCCGGGACGGGCGGCGGATGCACACCAAGCCCACCCCTCGGCTGGGCGGCTTGGCCATCTTTTTGGGCTTCCTGGTGGCCGTGCTGCTGTTCGCCGACATCGACCGCTCCCTCCAGGGCATCCTGTTGGGCGCGGTGGTCGTCGTTGTGCTGGGCGTCATTGACGACATCGTCCGCCTGCCCGCCTGGATCAAATTCCTCGTCCAAATCGGCGCGGCCCTCATCCCGGTGTTTCACGGGGTTGTCATCGAGTTCTTCTCCAACCCCATCGTCTTCAGCGCCACCGACTACATCGACCTGGGCTTCCTGGCCAAACCCCTGACCGTGCTGTGGATCGTCGCCATCACCAATTCGGTCAACCTCATCGACGGGCTGGACGGGCTGGCCGCCGGCGTGTCGGCCATTTCCTCGGTCTCCCTGCTGGTCATCTCCCTGATCCTCATGCAACCCAACGTCGCCATCCTCATGGCCGCCCTGGCCGGGGCCTGCGTCGGCTTCATGCCCTACAACTTCAACCCGGCCAAAATGTTCATGGGGGACACCGGCGCCACCTTTTTGGGCTTTATCCTGGCCTCGGTCTCCGTGATGGGCCTGTTCAAGTTTTACACCATCATCTCCTTCGCCGTCCCCTTCCTCATCCTGGGCCTGCCCATTTTCGACACCCTGTCCGCCGTCTTCCGCCGCCTGGCCCGGGGCAAAAGCCCCATGTCCGCCGACCGGGGGCACATCCACCACCGGCTCATCGACATGGGTTTCTCCCAGAAGCAGTCGGTGGCCATTCTGTACACCCTGTCCTCCATCCTGGCCGTGGCCGCCGTGGTGCTGACCACCTCGGGAGAGCTCAAGGCCATGCTGTTTATCCTGGCCGTCCTCGTCGCCGTGGCTTTGTCCGCCAAACTCTTCGGCGGCAAAAAGAAAGCCGGGCAGCCCCCCGAACCGGCCGCCGCAAACGGCAGCGCCGAGGGCCCGCCGGAGCAGGCAGACGCGGCTCCGCCGGAAAGTCCGGTTGAGTAGGGGCGAACCCACGTGTTCGCCCTCCTCCCTCGCGCCGCCCGCAAGTAACCCCTGAACAGGAGGCCGCCCATGCCCCTCACCGTCATGACCGTATTCGGCACCCGGCCCGAGGCCGTCAAAATGGCCCCCCTGTATCTGCGCCTGCGGGAGACCCCCGGGGTGCGGGCGCTTTGCGCCGTCACGGCCCAGCACCGGGACATGCTCGACGACGTGCTGTCCCTCTTCGGCATAACC
>JAITQI010000020.1 GCA_031289065.1 Oscillospiraceae bacterium | reverse complement strand
AATTTGCACTTTGAGGTGCGCCTGGGCGACCTGATCCTCCCGCCGCAATACTACGTCACGCCGGACGCCGCGTAGATGACGTGGGGACGGGTGACGGTGCGGGCGGGTTTTCCGCTTTTGCTGGCCGCCCTGGTTTATTTCGATACCAACGGCCTGCTGCTTTGGGTGGCGCTGGCCGCCGGGCTCCACGAGCTGGGGCACCTGCTGGCGCTGTGGTCGATGGGCGGGCGGCTGGAAAATTTGGAGCTGTCCCTGGGGGGTATCGCCCTGCACACGGCGGCTGTGCCCGCGCTGTCCTACGGGCGGGAGCTGGCCGCCACGCTGGCCGGGCCGCTGTTTTCCCTGTTGGGGGCGCTGGCGGCCGCTCGGTTGGGGCCGGGGTTTTACGCGCCGGCGGGGATCGCCCTGTCCCAGGGGGTGTTCAACCTGCTGCCGGCGCGGACGCTGGATGGCGGGCGGGCGCTGTATTTGGCCCTGTGCTGGCGGCGGGATCACCGGCTGGCCGACCGGGCGCTGACCGTCACCACCTGGCTGTGCGCCGCCACGCTGGCCGCCGTGGGTCTGTATGCCTTCCTCCTGTCCGGATACAACGTCACCCTGCTGTTGGCGGCGGGGTACGCGGCGGCGACGCTCCTTCGGAGGCCCGAGGCCGGGAGACAAAAAATCAAAGGGTAGAGGTTACATATGAAAACGCTGGACGATTTGCTGCCCGACTTGCGGCATCCGGCCCGGTATGTGGGCGGGGAATACAACGTGGTGATGAAGGACAAGGAGTCGGTGGCCCTGCGGGCCTGTTTCTGCTTTCCGGATACCTACGAGATCGGCATGTCCCATTTGGGCACCCGGATTTTGTACGGGCTGATGAACGAGCGGACGGACGTCTGGTGTGAGCGGGCGTTCGCCCCCTGGGCCGACATGGAACAGGCCCTGCGGGCGGGCGGGCTGCCCCTCGCCGCCCTGGAAAGCGGCGACCCGCTGGGGCGGTTTGATCTGCTGGCCTTTACGCTGCAATACGAACTGTCCTACACCAACGTGCTCAACATGCTGGACCTGGCGGGGCTGCCGGTGCGGGCGGCGGATCGGGGGGCGGACATGCCCCTGGTCATCGCGGGCGGGCCGTGCGCCTTCAACCCGGAGCCCATGGCCCCTTTCTTCGATCTGTTTGCCGTGGGGGAAGGGGAGGAGGTCACCGGAGAGCTGCTCGATCTGTTTATCGAGGCCAAGGCGAGGGGATACCAAAAGGCAGAGACACTGCGCCGGGCGGCGGACATTCCGGGGGTCTACGTGCCGTCCCTGTACGACGTGACCTACGAGGCCGACGGGCGGGTGGCGGCGGTCGTCCCCCGGGATGGCGCGCCGGCGACGGTGCGCAAGCGGATTGTGGCGGATCTGGACGCCGCCTATTTCCCCACCAAGCCCTTGGTACCCAACACCGAGGTGGTTCACGACCGGGTCATGCTGGAGGTCTTCAGAGGGTGCATTCGGGGCTGCCGCTTTTGTCAGGCGGGGCACATCGCCCGCCCGGTGCGGGCCCGTTCCCCCGAGGTGCTGTACAAACAGGCGATTGAATCGCTGGAAAATACCGGCTACGGGGAGGTGTCCTTGACATCTCTATCCACCAGCGACTATCGGCCCCTGGAAGGGCTGTGCGGCGCGCTGATGGACTACTGCAAGCCCCGGCGGGTGGGGCTGTCCTTGCCCTCCCTGCGGGCCGATTCCTTCTCCCGGACGATCATGGAGCGGGTGCAGGAGGTGCGCAAGAGCGGGCTGACCTTCGCTCCGGAGGCGGGCAGCGCCCGGCTGCGGGACGTCATCAACAAAAACCTCACCGAGGAGGACCTGCTGCGGGCCTGCGGCATCGCCTTCGCGGGGGGGTGGAACAACATCAAGCTGTATTTCATGTGCGGCCTGCCCACCGAGACCGACGAGGACGTGGAGGGCATTGCCGCCCTGGCCCGGCGGGTGTACTACACCTGGCGGGAGACCACCGAGAACAAGGCGCGGGGGGTGCGGGTCACGGTGAGCACCGCCTGTTTCGTGCCCAAGCCCCACACCCCCTTCCAGTGGGAGGCCCAGGACACGACGGCGGATTTCGCCCGCAAGCAGGAGCTTCTGGCCGCCAAGCTGCCCCGGCAGATCAACTTCAAATGGCACGCCGCCGACACCAGCTTTTTGGAGGGGGCCCTGTCCCGGGGCGACCGGCGGGTGGCCGACGTCATCGAGACGGCCTGGCAGGGCGGCTG
Source organism: Oscillospiraceae bacterium (assembly GCA_031289065.1). Classification (GTDB taxonomy): domain Bacteria; phylum Bacillota; class Clostridia; order Oscillospirales; family UBA929; genus JAIRTA01. Next base: position 483 of record JAITQI010000020.1, on the reverse strand, counting down.
CCGCCTGGACGGCTGGGGGGAATTCTTCTCCCTGGACGCCTGGCGGGCGGCCTTCGCGGCCCGCGGGCTGGACATGGCCTTTTACGCCAACCGAGAGCGGGGCAAGTCGGAGGTTCTGCCCTGGGGGCACATCTCCTGCGGGGTGGACGTGGGACACCTGTGGCGGGAGCGGGAGCTGGCCTATGCCGGGGAGCCGTCGCCCGACTGCCGCCAGGCCTGCCTGTCCTGCGGGGCGTCAGCCCTGCTGAAGGGGGGCGTGTGCGATGCTTAAAGCGCGGATTTCCTTTGCCAAGACCGGGCGGGCGCGATATATCTCCCACCTGGATCTCATGCGCACGTTGCAGCGCTCCTTTGCCCGGGCGGGGCTGCCCCTGGGGTACACCGAGGGGTTTAACCCGCACCCGTATCTGTCTGTGGCCCGGCCTTTGCCGGTGGGGGTGGCGGGGCTGGGGGAGCTGGCCGACTTCGGCCTGGCCGAGGCGG
>JAITQI010000179.1 GCA_031289065.1 Oscillospiraceae bacterium | reverse complement strand
AGGCCAGCTTGAACAGGTCGTAGTTGATGTCGCCGGGGTTGAAGCTGATCCCCGCCTTGACGCGGAAAATCTGGATGGGGAAAATGGGGGTCTCCCCGTGGCCCAGCCCGGCCTCGGTGGCCAGCAGGACGTTTTTGACCGCCATGCGGCCCTCGGGGGAGGTGTCCATGCCGTAGTTGATGGAGGAGAAGGGGGTCTGCGCCCCGGCGCGGGAGTGCATGGTGTTGAGGTTGTGGATGAAGGCCACCATGGCTTTGTAGGTGGCGTGGTCGGTCTCCTTGAGGGCGTGAGCGGCGGTGAAATCCTGAATTTTGTCGGCGGTCTGCCGGTCGCACAGGGTGAGCAGCTTCTCCCCCTCGGCGGCGCGGTAGGCCTCCGCTTTTTCCATGGTGGGCCGCAGACCCCGTCCGGCCAGCTCGTCCACGACGCCCTTGGCCCAGTCGTCGGCATTTTCCAGGGCGCAGAGCATCTCCAGCGCCCGGGCCAGGTTTTCCCGGTAGATGTGGACGTAGGTTTTGGCCACGCCGAGAGCCATGGCGTAGTCGAAGTTGACCACGCTCTGGCCGCCGTGCTGGTCGTTCTGGTTGGACTGAATGGCGATGCAGCACAGGGCGGCGTAGGACGAGATGTGGTTGGGCTCCCGGAGGGTGCCATGGCCGGTGGAGAAGCCGTCACGGAACAGCTTGACCAGGTCGATCTGGCAGCAGGTGGTGGTCAGGGTGAGGAAGTCCAGGTCGTGGATGTGGATGTCGCCCTCGGTGTGAGCCCGGGCGTGTTCCGGCTTGAGGACGAACATTTCGTAAAACTGCTTGGCCCCCTCCGAGCCGTATTTGAGCATCGCGCCCATGGCGGTGTCGCCGTCGATGTTGGCGTTTTCCCGCTTGATATCGGAATCCTCCGCGTCCCGGAAGGTGATGTCCTCGTAAATCTTCATCAGGCGGGTGTTCATCTCCCGGGCGCGGGAGCGCTCGGCCCGGTAGAGGATATAGGCTTTGGCGGTCTGCACGTACCCGTTTTCGATGAGGATGCGCTCCACCGTGTCCTGGATGTGCTCCACGTCGGGAACCGACCGGCCCTCTTCATTGAGGATGTCCATCACCTCGAAGGCCATGCGCTCGGATTCCTCCCGGCGCTCCTGCCCTTGGGTGGCCGCGAAGGCGCGGGAAATGGCAGAGGTGATCTTGTCCAGGTCAAAGCTGGACACCCGCCCGTCCCGTTTGCGAATTTTCAGTAGGATGTCTGTTTTGGCGCTCATTTTTTTCGGTCGCTCCTATCTTCAGTTCTCTTCTGTATACAAGATGTAGTTCTGCTCACCGGGTGTCGAGCATATATATAGTACCTCACTCGGGCGGCACTGTCAAGCGCTTTTCGGGGATTCGGCGGTAAAAGTTGGAGGCGATAGGCGGGCGAATGGTTTGGCGCCGGCAGGGGCCGTTTGGGCCGCCCGCCGTCAACCTCTGGCGTCGCACCAGGCCCCCAGGCAGCAGCCTTCGCAACGGGGCTTGCGGGCGGGGCACACCGCCCGGCCGTGGAGCACCAGGGCGTGGCAGAAGGCCGACTGTTCCTCTCGGGGCAGGATGGGGTCGAGGGCCAATTCCACCTTATAGGGATCGTCGGTCTGGCACAGGCCCAGCCGGTTGGCGATGCGCAGACAGTGGGTGTCCACCACGACGCCGCCCTGGCCGTAAATGTCGCCCAGGATGAGGTTGGCTGTCTTGCGGCCCACGCCGGGCAGGCGCAGCAGGGCGTCCATGCTGTCGGGCACCCGTCCGCCGAATTCGGTGAGCAGCATGTTGGCCGCGGCGATGATGTCCCGGGCCTTGATATGAAAAAAGCCGCAGGAACGAATGGCCGCCTCCAGCGCCGTTTGATCGGCGACGGCGAAGGACTCCAGCGTGGGGTACTGGACAAACAGCGTTTCGGTGACGATATTGACCCGGGCATCGGTACACTGGGCGGCCAGCCGCACCGAAAACAGCAACTCGTAGTCCTTGCCGTAATCCAAGGAACAGCCCGCTTCGGGATAGGCCTCTTTGAGGGCGGCGATGAGATAGGGGGCTTTTTCGGCGGGGGTCATGGACTCACCTCGGCTTTCGTGCGCGGCCCCGGCACGGGGCAGAGGACAGGTGGGGCGTACGTTTGATACGCGGCGCGGGGCGTTCGCAAGGTGTCGCTTCCCATGTAAAGCAAAAATACTTTACAGCAATAAACCCAGCAATTCTGTAGGATATGCGGCTACCAGCCCGAGACGACCTTGGTATAGCGCCGCAAGGGATAGTCGCCGTCATGGGCTTCGCCGCAAAATCCGTCCGACATGTCGCCGGTCACCCGGACGACGTCGGCCCGCCAGAGCCTGTCGGTCAGCGGGGCGCGGTCGGCCGGAGCGCAGAGCAATCCGGCGGTTTGGAGATGGTTTTTATAGGGGCGCAGGGTTTCCAGCAGCTTGGCGCGGGGCAGTCGGCGCGCCCACGCGTGACCGAGCTGGATGGCCGGGGTCAGCGCGGCGCCAGCGCGGCGCGGGGCCCTGGCGCCCAGATCGATGGCGTCCCGCCAGTGGGCGGCCTCGGCTTCCAGCAAGGGGAGCAAGGTCTCGCACAGCGCGTACAGGGCCTCCCGATCCTCGGTGTCAAACAGCAACCCCTGACAGGAACCGCACAGCAGCTGCCCGGTCTGAACGATGTGGCGCGCCAGCCCTTGCAGGGCCTGCGGCGTCGCGCCCTCCGGGGTGACGTAGGCGAAGCTGACCTTGTGGCCCCACTCTATGATCCGCGTGTCGGCCAGCGCGGCCATTTTGCCCATGTTGACCAGATCTTTTGAGGCGTAGTCGAACACATAGACATACTCGGCCAGCGACGGCTCGATGCCAAACAGCGCCCGGAGCAGACGCACCGACAGCCCGCCCTCCCGCGAGGGCAGCTTGAGGCTGTTGATGTTCCCGGTCAGCAGACCCTCCACCACGTTCAGGGCGGGCAGGCCGTACAGGCGGCGATAGGCAAACAGGGTTCGCCGGGCGTCCATGGGGACATTCTCTCCTTCCGCAGGCCGTTTGACCGTGCGCCGGAAGACAGTCTCGGTTCTCACTGTCTCCCGGCACGTTTTGGTTTCCGTATGTACCCGCCCCTGGATCGCCGGGATAGGGGCGGCTTAATTCAAGAAGTCCTTCAGCTTTTTGGAGCGGCTGGGATGGCGGAGTTTGCGCAGGGCCTTGGCTTCGATTTGGCGGATGCGTTCCCGGGTGACGTTGAACTCCCGGCCCACCTCCTCCAGCGTCCGGGTGCGGCCGTCCTCGATGCCGAAGCGGAGGCGGAGGACCTTCTCCTCCCGCTGGGTCAGGGTGCCCAGCACGTCCACCAGCTGTTCCTTGAGCAGGGTGAAGGAGGCGGCCTCGGCGGGTTCGGAGGCGTCCTCGTCGGGGATGAAGTCGCCCAAGTGGCTGTCCTCCTCCTCGCCGATGGGGGTTTCCAGGGAGACAGGTTCCTGGGCGATTTTCATGATCTCCCGCACCTTGTCCACCGGCATACTCATCTCCTGGGCGATTTCCTCGGGGGACGGGTCGTGCCCCAGCTCCTGCAAGAGCTGGCGGGAGACGCGGATGACCTTGTTAATGGTCTCCACCATGTGAACCGGGATGCGGATGGTGCGAGCCTGGTCGGCGATGGCCCTGGTGATGGCCTGACGGATCCACCAGGTGGCGTAGGTGGAAAATTTGTACCCCTTGGTGTGGTCAAATTTTTCCACCGCCTTGATCAGCCCCAGGTTGCCCTCCTGGATCAAATCCAGAAAGAGCATCCCCCGGCCCACATACCGCTTGGCAATGCTGACCACCAGGCGCAGGTTGGCCTCGGCCAAGCGCATACGGGCGATCTGGCCGTCGTGTTCCACGACCCGCCAGGCCTCCCGTTCGGCGGTCTGCTCCCCTTCGGCGGCGGGGACGCTGAGCTTGTGGGCGGCCTCGTCCCCCTCCCACATCCGGCGGGCCAGCTCGATCTCCTCGTCGGAGGACAGCAGGGGCACCTTGCCGATCTCTTTGAGGTACATGCGCACCGGGTCGTCGATGTTGAAGCCCTCGGCCAGGGCCTCCGGGTCGGCCAGCTCTTCGGGGGGGATTTCCTCCACCGCGGCAATGTCGATGGGGATGTCGTCGGGCACGACCTCCAGGCCGTCCTCCACGGCGACTTCGATGCCCATGCTTTCCAGGGTATCGTACAGCTTGTCAATCTGCTCCGAGTCGAAATCCAAATCCTCCAGCGCGTCCATAAGCTCCTTGTCGGTGAGCTTCCCTCTTCGTTTGCCCCGTTCGAGCAACTCTTTGATGACGGCTTTCCGCTCTTCTATCGTGGCCATGTGAACCCTCCATAACCTACTGTATGCTCTCTCTTCGGGACTGTCTGTATATGAGAAGCGGGTCGGCGCCCTCCGCGACGGCGCGGCGCAGGCCGCTCTCGTCCCGGATGATGCCGGCGCAGTCGCGCACGGCTTGGGGCCCGGCGGCCACGTCGCTGGGTTTGTGTATCAGCCGGGCCAGGTGGGACAGCTCTTCGGGGGCGAACGCCCCGGCGGCGAAGGCCAACCCCGGGTCGTCGGGGTGGGCCAGGGCAAAGGCGAACAGCTTGCCCAGCAGGGGCGCGGAAAAGTCCTCGGGGCAAACCAGCTCGGCGGCCTCCGTGAGCAGGGCGGGGTCGGCGAAGACCATCTGGAGAAGCCCTTCCTCGGCGCTGGCCGAATGGGTGTTTTCGTAGCGCAGCGCCCGGTCGGCGGGTTGCAGGGCCTGCTCGGGGCGGGCGGCCTTGCGGGCGGCGTCCCGCCCGGCCTGTTTGCCCAACCGGGCCCTGGCCCGGCGCACATCGCTCTTCAGGGCGTCGGGGGCCACGCGGCTCAGCTCGGCGGCGCGGACGGTGAAGATGTCCCGCTCGGCGTTGGAGGGGATGGCGGCCAGCATAAGGGCGGCCTCCCGGCAAAAGTTCAGGCGGCCCTCGTCGGCGGTCAGGTCATGCTGCCCGGCCAGGGCGGACAAGCGGTACTCGGTCTGGGTCTCGGCCCCGGTCAGCAGGGCGGCGAAGGCCTCCCGGCCAAACCGGCCGATGTACTCGTCGGGGTCCTTGGCCCCCTTCATACGCAGCACCCGGATGGACACCCCGGCCTGCTCCAGGATTCCGATGGCACGGGCGGCGGCCTTCTGCCCGGCGGCGTCCATGTCGTAGGAGATGACCACCTCCCGGGTGTACTTGGCCATGAGCATGGCCTGCTGGGGGGTCAGGGCGGTGCCCAGGGAGGCCACCGCGCAGTCAAACCCGGCCTGGTGCAGGGAGACCACGTCCATATACCCCTCGGCCAGGATCAGGCGGCCCTGCTTGGTGTTCTTGGCCAAGAACAGGGCGAACAGGTTCTGGCTCTTGGAGAAGACAGGCGTATCCGGGCTGTTGAGATACTTGGGCAGGGAATCGTCCAGCACCCGGCCGCCGAAGCCCACCACCCGTTTCCGCAAATCGATGATGGGGAAGATCAGCCGCCCCCGGAAGCGATCGTACAGACTGCCGGTCTTCCCGGCCACAACCAGCCCGGCGGACAGCAGGTCGGCCTTGGCAAACCCGGCGGCCGTCATGGCCTTGAGCAGGCCGTCCCAGTCGTCCGGCGCGAAGCCCAGCCCGAAATGGGTGACGGCGGCGGGAGACAGGTTCCGTTTTTGCAGGTAATCCCGCGCCTTAGCGCCGCCGGGGCCTTTGAGGTTTTGATGGAAAAAACGGGCGGCCTCCCGATTGAGGCGGTAGAGGGTCTCTCGGCGTTCCATCGCCTCCCGGTCGGAGGCCTCCTCGGGGATGGTCAACCCGGCCCGGTCGGCCAGAGCGCGCACCGCGTCGGCAAAGGGCAGGTTCTCCATGCGCATGGCGAACTGAATCGCCCCGCCCCCCGCGCCGCAGCCGAAACAGTAAAAGAGCTGTTTGTCCGGCGAAACCGAGAAGGAGGGGGTTTTTTCGCTGTGGAACGGGCACAGGCCGACCAGACGCCCGCCCTGCTTTTTGAGCTCCACATGGCGGGAGACCAGGTCCACAATGTCGGCCCGGGCCGAAAGTTCCTCCAAGAAGGCGTCGGAGAAGGCCATAGTGCCACCTTTCCCATGGTATGTATATATTTGCCAGAAATACTGCCTTTAATACGCGGAAGCGGCCGCTCCCAATACCAATCCGCCCCGAAAAAGCCTCTATCCTCTGTTTTCTGTCCGCTGTCCTCTGATTCAGTACCTTTCCCAGCCCTTCGGGGTGAAAATCTCCCCGAAGCGGGCCACGGCGTAACGGTCGGTCATACCGGCGATGTAATCGCACACCGCCCGTTCGGGGCCTTCGGCCTCCCAGACCGGGCGGGTGTCGCCGGGGAGTTGGTCTGGGTGGGTCAGATAGTGGATGAACAACCGCTGCAAAAGGTCTCGCGCCTTGGATTCCTCCCCCTTGGCCTCCGGGTTTTTGTACACCCGCTCGAACAGGAAGGCCCGCAGTTCCGACATGGCGGTCTCTATGGGCGGGGAAAAGGCGATGGTTCCGGTGTCGGCCCCCTGGGCGATGAGGTCGCTCACAAAGGCGTTGATACGGGAGGAGGGCTTGTCCCCCAAGAGCTGGCGCAGGGGCGCGGGGATGTCCGACACGCGCAGGATCCCGGCGCGGAGGGCGTCGTCGATGTCCGAGGTGGTGTAGGCGACCCGGTCGGCCTTGTGTACCAACAGCCCCTCGGGCGTGGCGGCCCGCACAGGGCCGGAATGGCAGACGATGCCGTCCCGGACGGCCTGGGTCAGGTTGAGGCCCTGCCCGCCCCGCTCCAGGCGATCCACCACCCGCAGGCTTTGGGCGTAATGGGTGAAGCCGTCGGGCATCATGTCGGCCAAGGCCCATTCCCCGGCGTGGCCGAAGGGGGTGTGCCCCAAGTCGTGCCCCAGGGCGATGGCCTCGGTCAGGTCCTCGTCCAGGGACAGGGCGCGGGCCACCGTCCGGGCGATGCGGGAGACCTCCAGGGTGTGAACCATGCGGGTGCGGTAGTGGTCGCCCTCCGGGTTGAGGAAGACCTGGGTCTTGTGCATCAGACGCCGGAAAGACTTGGCGTGGGTGATGCGGTCGATGTCCCGCTGAAAGGCCCGGCGCACCGGGCAGGGCGGCTCCGTGTGCACCCGCTCCTCGGCGCGCAAAACCCCGCGAAATCCGCCCAGCGGCGGCCTATCCTCAGCCATGCGCACCCTCCCAGCCGGTTTTACCCTCACAACGCCTCACAGTGGGACGAATTATTCCTCTATAATATAGTATCCCACAGGGACACGCGTTTTCCCTTTTTTTCGGACAAAAAAAGCGGCGAAACCGAAATTTTTTGTCCGGGCATGCCAAGCTGCCGTCCCAGCCGGGGGGCGTCACAGCGCCCGGAAGCTCTCCAAGCCGGGCCGGAAGATCGCCTGTCCGGCGGACAGTTCGGCGGCGCGGGCTTGGAATTCGGACAGGCGGGGGGTGGGCAACGCCACGTCCGCCGTCACCTCGGCGGCGAAAGCGACCCCCTCCTCCACACCCCCGCAGGCGGCCAATTCCAGCTGCATCCGCCGCCACAGGGCATAGCCGCAGACCAGGGTGGCCGCCGTCCAGGGGCGCATTTCGGCGATGCCGGCGGCCTCCAGGGCGGCCTTGGCGGCGGCGGCGTAGGCCCGGGTCAGCCCGGCGGCCCCCAGGAGGGTGCCGCCGAAGTAGCGGGTGACCACACAGCAGACATTGCGCACCCCCTCCCGACGCAACACCTCCAGCACCGGCGGCCCGCCGGTGCCCTGTGGCTCCCCGTCGTCGGAATACCGGGCTCCGCCGTCCCGCAGCAGCCAGGCATAGACATGATGGGAGGCGGTCTTGTGCAACGCCCGCCGTTCTTGCAGAAAGGCCTTCGCCGCCTCGTCGCTGTCGAGCGGCGCGAGCGCGCCGATAAACCGGGAACGCTTTTCCACAATCTCGGCCTCGCCCGGCCCGCGCGGCATCAAAAAAGCCTCATTCGGCATCGGGCACGGCCTCCGCCGCCGTTTTATTTTCGTAAAGCATGTCCAGCTGGCCGTCGTCAGCCTTGGCGACGAACCCAACGGATTCGTACAGGCGCAAGGCGTTGGCGTTTTGGCAGTCGGCCATTAGGTAGGATCGCCGGGCCCCGTGCGCCCTGCCGTAGGCCAGCGTCTGGGTGAGAAGCCGACGGCCCAACCCGCGCCCCTGCCGCTCCGGGCGGACGACCAGCTCACGAACCCACACGACAGGCCCCTCCGGGCGCTCATGTCCGTACAGGGCGACGCATACCATGCCCACCGGCGCGGCCCCGTCGCGGCAGACCAATACCGCGCAATCGACGGCGTGTTCGACCTCCGGGTTGTCTCCGGCGGCCCAGGAGGCCACCCATTCCGGGCTCTCCCCGTGAAATCCCCGGCTCTGCCAACGCACCGACCGAGAGACGTCGGACACGGCGGCGCACTCGTCCGAGCGCATCAAACCGCCGCTGTCCCACGCGTCGGAACTCCCGGACAGATCGGAAATCCAAAAGTCCCGCATGTCGCTGTATACCGTGAAGCCCGCGCGCAAAAAGTCCCGCCTGGCTTCGAGGGGGACAAAGCTGACCCGCGTGACCCCGGGCAGGGTTTGCACCTGCCGGATGATGTCCCCGGGGTCGCCGACCGCGAAATGTAGCTCGTTTTGGCCGACCTCTCGGTTCTCGCCGTAAAGAAAGAGCGCCTGCTCGTCGTCCCGAAGGGTGGCGTAGTGGGCGACGTTCTCGTAGGCCGTATAGGTCAGCGAGGTGTGGGCAAAGGTAGCCGCCTTCTTTTGTAGGCGCTCAAAGGTTTGCCGTTCCATAGGCGCTTCCTCCGAAACAAATGCCCGCGCCAACGGCGCGGGCATTTGTCGTTTCGTCATTGGGCCAAACCGAACTTCTTGTTGAAGCGGTCCACACGGCCGCCGGTATCCACCAGCTTCTGTTTGCCGGTAAAAAACGGATGGCACTTCGAGCAGATTTCAACCCGGATTTCCTTCCGTGTGGAGCCGGTTTCGAATTTCTCCCCGCAGGCGCATGTGACGGTGGTCGTCGCGTATTTGGGATGGATGCCCTCTTTCATTGCTTGCACCTTCTTCCGCAAAGGGTTTCATAAAACTGCACATTATTATAACATGCGCGGGACAGGTTCGCAAGTGTTTTTTCCCGCGCCGGGGAAATTTTGCGGAATGCCAGTTTGAGGTCCGGAAGGGCGGCGCGTTTCGCGGGGGCTTTTTCTATCTTCTGGGCTTCTCTCCGCCGACGTCCGGTCAGTAGGCGATCCCTTGGGCCTTCATGGCTTCGGCCACCTTCAGGAAGCCCGCGATGTTGGCCCCGGCCACCAGGTTGCCCGGCGTGCCGTATTCGGCGGCGGCCTCGGCGGCGGCCTTGTAGATGCTGGACATGATGTCGTCCAGGCGCTTGTCCACCTCTTCAAACGTCCAGGACAGGCGCAGGCTGTTTTGGCTCATTTCCAAGCCGGAGGTGGCCACGCCGCCCGCGTTGGCCGCCTTGCCGGGGCCGAACAGCACCTTGTTGTCCAACAGATATTTTACGGCGTCCGGACGGGTGGGCATGTTGGCGCCCTCCGCCACGGCGATCACGCCGTTTCGCACCAGCGCCTTCGCGCCGTCCAGGTCGAGTTCATTCTGGGTGGCGCAGGGCAGGGCGATGTCGCACTTGAGGTTCCAAATGCCCGCGCAGCCCTCGTGGTAGGACGCGCCGGTGGTGCGTTTGACATACTCGGAGATGCGGCCCCGTTCGACCTCCTTGAGCTGCTTGACCAGGGCCAGGTCGATGCCGTCGGGGGCGTAAATGTACCCCGCCGAGTCGCTCAGGGCGACCACCTTGCCGCCCAACTGGGCCGTCTTTTCGGCGGCGTAGATGGCGACGTTACCTGAGCCGGAGATGACCACCGTCTTGCCTTGGAAACTCTGGCCGACGTCCCGCAGCATCTCCCGGGTGAAGTAGCACAGCCCGTAACCGGTGGCCTCGGTGCGCGCCAGGGAGCCGCCGTAGGTCAGGCCCTTGCCGGTGAGCACGCCGACGACTTCGTTGCGCAGCCGTTTGTACTGCCCGAACAGGAAGCCGATTTCGCGCCCGCCCACGCCGATGTCCCCGGCGGGGACGTCGGTGAACTGTCCGATGTGTTTTGACAGCTCGGTCATGAAGCTCTGGCAGAAGCGCATGATCTCCCCGTCGCTTTTGCCCTTGGGATCAAAGTCGGAGCCGCCTTTGCCTCCGCCCATGGGCAGCGTGGTCAGCGCGTTTTTGAAGATCTGCTCAAAGCCCAGGAACTTGATGACCGACAGGTTGACCGACGGGTGCAGCCGCAGCCCGCCCTTGTAGGGGCCGATGGCCGAGTTGAACTGGACGCGGAAGCCGCGGTTGACCCGCGTTTTGCCCTGGTCGTCCACCCAACTGACGCGGAAGATGATGGTGCGTTCCGGTTCGACGATGCGCTCCAGCACGCCGGCCGCTACCAGATCGGCGCGGCGTTCCAGCACGGGCTCCAGGCTTTCCAGCACTTCGCGGGCCGCTTGGAGAAACTCGGGCTGGTTGGGGTCGCGGGCCTCCAACGAGGCGATGAGGTCGCTGAGATACGCGTTTTTCATGTACATTCCTTCCTTTACCGATACTTCATTGGACCGCTAAAGAAAAAGCGATTTAATTCAGTATATCGTTAAAATTAAAGAGCCGTCAATACCTTTCGTCGAATAGGAGAAACGCCCCCTTCACGCATGAAGGGGGTGGCTCGCAAAGGCGGGGGGTGCGCTTCTCCATTGAAGCGGTTCCATTATTGTGAACAGTTTGTAAAAAAGCGCTCGAAAGTTGAGACGAAACCGCGCAAGTGTGTTACAATATAAAATTGATGTTGCATGATACATCACTTGTGATCGGACAGACGCCGCCGCACGGCGGCTTTTCAAAACGAGGTGAACGCCCATGAACGATCCCCGCAATTCCGGGCCGCAGAACAACCCCAACAATCAGAACAATCCGAACAATCCGCGCCGCCCCCAGCGCAGCCCCGTCTTCCTGATTGTTCTGCTGTGTCTGCTGGCGCTGTTTTTGATTCAGGGCCTGCCCGCGCTCTTCTCCCAGGACGGCCCGGACACCATCACCTACTCCGAATTCCTGCAAAAGCTGGACGCCGGCGAGCTGGAGAAGGTGTATTTCGGCGCCACCGGCATCCTGATCACCGCCAAGGGCCAGGAAGACCCGGAGGTGCCGTCGCTGGTGACCGGCTATGTGGGCGACGACGGGCTGGTCGAACGGATCGAAGGGGCCGGGGTGAAGCTGGAAGGGGAAATCCCCCAGCAGATGTCCACCTTCCTGGAGATTTTGCTGACCGTGGTGCTACCGCTGCTGCTCATGGTGGTCTTCTTTATCTTCATCAGCCGCTCCATGTCCAAACGCATGGGCAGCGGGGGCGGCGGCTTCATGAGCTTCGGCAAAAACGGCGGGAAAATATACGCCGAGACCGAGACCGGCAAAACCTTCGCCGACGTGGCCGGGCAGGACGAGGCCAAGGACTCCCTGCGGGAGATCGTGGACTTCCTCAACCGTCCGCAGAAGTATACCGACATCGGGGCCAAGCTGCCCAAGGGGGCGCTGCTGGTCGGCCCGCCGGGCACCGGCAAGACCCTGCTGGCCCGGGCGGTGGCCGGGGAGGCCAAGGTGCCCTTCTTCTCCCTGTCCGGCTCGGCCTTTGTGGAGATGTTCGTGGGCATGGGGGCGTCCCGGGTGCGGGATCTGTTCAAGCAGGCCGAGCAACGGGCCCCCTGCATTGTTTTCATCGACGAGATCGACGCCGTCGGCAAGTCCCGGGAGACCGCCCACAGCCTGGGGGGCAACGACGAACGAGAACAAACCCTCAACCAGCTTCTGGGGGAGATGGACGGCTTCGACCCCTCCAAAGGCGTGGTCATTCTGGCGGCCACCAACCGGCCCGATGTACTGGACAAGGCCCTGCTACGCCCCGGACGTTTTGACCGGCGCATCCCGGTGGAGCGGCCCGATCTGGCCGGTCGCCTGGCCGTGTTGCAGGTACACGCCAAGGACGTGCGCATGAGTGGCAGCGTGGATCTGTCGGCCATCGCCAAGGCCACGCCGGGGGCCGTGGGGGCCGATTTGGCCAACATCATCAACGAGTCCGCCCTGTGCGCCGTGCGGGCCGGGCGCCGGGCGGTGGAGCAGGCCGATTTGCAGGAGGCCCTGGAGACCACCCTGGCCGGGCAGGAGAAAAAAGGCAAGCTGCTGTCGGCCCGGGAGAAAAAAATCGTGGCCTACCACGAGACCGGCCACGCCCTGGTGGCCACCTGCCTGCCCGACGCCGAAAAGGTTCACAAGGTGACCATCGTCCCCCGCACCAAGGGCTCCCTGGGGTACACCATGCACGTGCCCGACGAGGAAAAATCCCTGGCGACCAAGGGGGAGGCCCTGGCCGAAATCACCTCCCTGCTGGCCGGACGGTCCGCCGAGGAGCTGGTCTTCGACGTGCAGACCACGGGGGCCTCCAACGACATCGAACGGGCCACCCAAATGGCCCGGGCCATGGTCACCCAGTACGGCATGAGCGACGCCTTCGACATGGTGCAGCTGGAAAGCCTGCAAAACCCCTACCTGGGCGGGATGCCCCTGCGCAACCACTCGGAAACCACCGCCGCCCGGGTGGACGAGGAGGTGGGCCGCATCATCCGGAGCTGCCACAAACAGGCCACCGAGATTCTGACCCTTCACCGGGCCGGGCTGGACGCCATCGCCGCCGTGCTCATCGAGCGGGAGTCTCTGGACACGGAGACCTTCCACCGCCTCTTCCAAACCCATGTGGGGGAAGAGAAGCAGATCACGGACGCGCCGGGGGAAACGGCGGCGGAATAAGGGCATGAGAAAAACCGCCCCTCGCGGGGCGGGTGAAAAAAGGCTGACGCCGCCTCTTATTCGCATAGAAAAGAATGGTTCATTTTTTACACGGGATGTCGAGGACGCCATCCCCTACAGAACGGAAAACGCGGTTCCGTCTTGTGGGGGATGGCGTCCTTGCTGTGCGGTTGAAACGGGAAACCGTTCTTTCCCGTGGAACATT
>JAITQI010000144.1 GCA_031289065.1 Oscillospiraceae bacterium | reverse complement strand
GTTTGACCGGGCTTTCGCCGTGCGGTTTTCCTTCCTGCTGTCCCTGCCCGCCGTGCTGGGGGCGACGCTGTTGGAGCTGTTCAAGGCGCTCAGACCGGCCGAGGGCGCGGTCGCCGTGGCGCTGCCGCTGGGGCCGTGCCTGGCCGGGGCGCTGGTGGCCGCCGTGTCCGGCTATTTCGCCTTGGGGTTCCTCAAAAAACTGGTCAGCAAGGGCCGTTTCGGCGGCTTTGTTTACTACTGCCTGATTGTGGGCGCTATTGCCATCATGTCATCGTTTTTCCTCAACTGATTTTCTGTAAACTGAGGTGGCCCTATGGCCGGACAGACCAAGACCTCCAAAAGCAAAAAAACCGCGCCGTCCAAAGCGCCCTCCAGGGCCAGACGGCCGCTCCGTCGGGAGGTGGGCAGCCTGGTCTGCTTCTTCCTGGCGGTGTTCTGCGGGCTGAGCCTGTTCGGCGTGAAAGCGCCGGTGCTCAACCTGTTGGAGGCCCTGTGCAAGGGGAGCATCGGGCGGGGCTTCGCCGTGCTGCCCTTTGTGTTGCTGTTGGCCGCCTACATCCTGCTGTTCCATCGGGGCCGCCCCGTGGCGGCGCGGGTCTGGTGTATGCTGCTCACGCCGGTGGTCGTGGGGCTGTTCATCGACCTGTTCTGGTTCGGGCAGACGTACAACGAGGATTTTTCCCAGTTGGTGGATCAGTTGATTGTCACGGGCCGTGACATGCAGAGCGGGGGGCTGGTCAGCGGTCTGCTGGCCATCGGACTGAAGACCGCCGTCTCCCCGGTGGGGGCCGCCGTGGTGGCGGCGGCGGCCTTCCTGTTTTTGGCGGTGACCGCCCTGCAGCTCAATCCGGCCAAATGGGCCGGGCATCTGCACCGCCGCCCCGTCCGAGCCTATCCCGAGCCGGAGCCCGCCCCGGCCTTCGCCGCCGCGCCGCCCGTCCGGCAGACGTACCCGGCGCGGGGGGACAAGCTCTCCCGAGAGGCGAGGCGGCGCATGGTGGACATTCCCATCGACGACCATACGCTGGCCGCGGCCCCCGAACCCGCCGCCGATGTGACCCCCGCGGCCCCCGAACCGGCGCCCAAACCCGGCAAGGCCGCCCGTTCCCCCGCCGAGGCCAAGGCGGCCGCCGACAAGGGCAAGGCCGCCCGGCCCGCCGCCGTCGCGCCCTGGGATCCCGATCCCGAGCTGGACGGGGACGTTCCCTACCGGGTGCCGCCGCTGTCCATTCTGGCTGTGGGAAAGCCGGGGGCGACGGTGGACGGCTCCGGCGAGCTCAAAATGAACGCCGCCCGCCTGTTGGAGACCATCAAGTCCTTCGGCATCGAGGCCCGCATTGTCAGCGTCACGCGGGGGCCGACGGTGGCCCGGTACGAGCTGGAGCTGGACAGGGGGATCAAGCTGTCCCGCCTGACCGGCCTGTCCGACGACATCGCCCTGTCCCTGGGGGCCTCCGGGGTGCGCATCGCGCCGGTGCCGGGGAAAATGTCGGTGGTGGGCATCGAGGTGCCCAACAAGCTGGTGTCCATTGTCTACCTGCGAGATGTGCTGGCCGCGCCGGAATTCGCCAAGCACGAGAGCCGGTTGGCCTTCGCGGTGGGCAAGGACATCGGCGGCTCGGCCATCGTGTGCGACCTGTCCAAGCTCACCCATCTGCTCATCGCCGGCACCACCGGTTCGGGCAAGTCGGTGTGCATGAACAGCCTGATTGTCAGCCTGCTGTACAAGGCCAGCCCCGACGAGGTGCGCATGGTGATGATCGACCCCAAGATGGTGGAGCTGGGCGTGTACAACGGCATTCCCCATTTGGAGGTGCCGGTGGTCACCGACCCCAAGAAGGCCGCCGGGGCCCTGCACAAGGTGGTCATGGAGATGGAGTCCCGCTACCAGCGGTTCATGGAGCGCCACGTGCGGGACATTTTTGCCTACAACCTGTCGGTGGCCGACGATCCGGACATCCCTCGGATACCCCAGATGGTGGTCATCATCGACGAGCTGGCCGATTTGATGCTGGTGGCCGCCAAGGAGGTGGAGGAGTCCATCTGCCGGGTGGCCCAAAAGGCCCGGGCGGCGGGGATCCATCTGGTCATCGCCACACAGCGCCCGTCGGCCGACGTGATCACCGGCCTGATGAAGGCCAACATCCCCTCCCGCATCGCCTTCGCCGTGGCCTCCCAGTTGGAGTCCCGCATCATTCTGGACACGATGGGAGCGGAAAAGCTGGTGGGCCGGGGGGATATGTTGCTCTACCCCCTGGGCGCGCCCAAGCCCTCCCGGGTGCAGGGGTGCCTGATCACCAGCGCCGAGGTGGAACAGGTGGTGGAATCGGTCAAGCGCTACGGCGAGGCCCGCTATTCCGCGGAGTTTATGGCCGATATCGAGAAGTTCGCCGAGAGCGTGGGCCGGAAGGGCGGTCTGTCCGCCTCCTCCGCGTCCGCCGAGAGCGGATTGGAGGACGAGGACGAGATGCTCCCCGCCGCCATCGAGTTGGTGCTGGAAACCGGGCAGGCGTCCACCTCGTTTTTGCAGCGGCGGCTCAAGCTGGGCTTTGCCCGGGCGGCCCGGTTGGTCGATCAGATGGAGGAGCGGGGCATCGTCGGCCCCTCGGAGGGCTCCAAGCCCCGGCAGCTGCTCATCTCCCGTCAGCAGTGGCAGGAAATACAGATGCGGCGAGAGGCAATGGACAATTGACGATTGACAATGGACAATGGACAATTAAGACGCTCTATTAATCCGGTTTGCTTCTGCCGAAGGTGGGCGGAGGAAAGCGTTTTAGGTATTTGGCGGTTTCTTATGATCGAACGGGAGGGTGTTTATGCGGGAGCGGTTGGCGCGGTTTATGTATGGGCGGTATGGGCAGGATGGGCTGAACATGGCGCTGTCGGTGGCGGCGCTGCTGGTGTATGGGCTGTCCGCGGTGCTTCGGATTTGGCCGCTGTATGGGGCGGCGCTGCTGCTGATGGCCGTCGCCCTGTTTCGGGCGCTGTCCCGGAATGTGGAGCGGCGGCGGCGGGAAGCGGCGGTTTACGCCCGGCTGCGGGGCCGTGTGCGGCCGTTCTTCGCGAATTTGAGCCAGCGCGTCCGCCAGCGCCGTACACATCGCTTTTACCGCTGCCCCTCCTGCGGCAAACAACTGCGCGTCCCCCGGGGCAAGGGGAAGATTTCCATCAAATGTCCCTGCGGCACGGCGTTTGTGCGGAAGACATGAAGAGGACAGAGGCGAGAAAATATGAAGAGGACAGAAACGGGGTTAGTTCCCGGTTCTGTCCTCTGTCTTCTCGCTTCTGTCTTCTGTTACCCTACCCGGCTGATGACGGCGGCGATGGATTCGGCGAGGGATTGGACGGTGGCTTCCTCGCGGCCTTCCACCATGACCCGGACCAGGGGTTCGGTGCCCGAGGGGCGCACCAGGATGCGGCCGTCGCCGGCCAGGGTTTCTTCGGCCCGGCGGATGGCCTCGCTGACATCCGGGTGGCCGGAGAGAGCCTTCTTCATGTCCTGCCGCACCCGGACGTTGATCAGCACCTGGGGATACTGACGAAAGCCGGACAGCAGATGGGACACGGGCAGCCCGGCGTTGGCCGCCGCGCCCATGAAGCGCAGGGCGGTCAGTTGGCCATCGCCGGTGGTGGCGTGGCGCAGGAAAATCAGATGCCCGGACTGTTCGCCGCCCAGGACAAACCCGCTGGGCAGCATTCGTTCCAGCACACTGCGATCCCCCACCGCCGCCGTTTCGACGTGGAGGCCGTGTTCCCGGGCGAATAGGTGGAAGCCCAGGTTGCTCATGACGGTTGCCACGATGGTGTCCCCGGTGAGGCGGCCCTGGGCCTTTTCCTCCAGGCCGCACACCGCCATGATCTGGTCGCCGTCGATGACCCGCCCGGTTTCGTCCACCGCCAGACAGCGGTCGGCGTCTCCGTCGAAGGCGACGCCCAGGTCAAAGCCCCCGGCCCGCACCCGGGCGGACAGGGCCTCCATGTGGGTGGAGCCACAGCGGTCGTTGATGTTGCGCCCGTCCGGCGCGTCGGACAGCAGGGTGTAATGCACCCCCAGGCGGGACAGCAGCGCCCCCGCCGTGCGGGAGGCCGCGCCGTTGGCGCAGTCCACCGCCACCCGCAGGCCGGACAGGTCGGTCTCGACGGCGCCGACCAGATGGTCCACATAGCGGGCGGCCGCCCCTTCGTCGGACATGACGCGGCCGATGTCGGCGAACATGGCCTGGGGCATGGGACGTCCGGACAGCACAAGGTTCTCCACGGCGGCCTCCAGTTCGTCGGACAGCTTGTAGCCCTGGGCGCCGAAAATTTTGATGCCGTTGTGCTCGTAAGCGTTGTGAGACGCCGAGATGACCACGCCCGCGTCGGCTTCGGCGGCGGTCAAAAAGGCCACCGCCGGGGTGGGGATGAGCCCCAGCAGCACCGCGTCGGCTCCCACCGAGGCCACCCCGGCGGCCAGGGCCGCCTCCAGCATGTCGGAGGACACGCGGGAATCCTTGCCTATGTAGATGCGGGCTTTGTGCTGCAGGCGTTCACACAGGACGCAGGCCGCCGCCTGGCCCACCCGGAAGGCCAGCAGCCCGTCCAGGAATTCACCGGCCACCCCCCGGATGCCGTCGGTGCCGAATAAGATACCCATCATACCGCCCCTATCGTATACGGTTCTCTGACGGCGTACCTGCCGTCAGAGAACCGTACCACAATGATACGCCATCATATGCTCCACTAAGCCTGTGTGTCAAAAAACCGTTATGTTTTGACGGCCTGACGATTTGGCGGGCGTGACGCGCCAAATCTATCGCCTGCGGGCGGGAACAACACGCGAAAGCGGGGGCTCGCCCGCCCCCCTTTCCCACGATCCCCCCGTCCGCTGTCTTCTGATTTCTGCCTTTTCTACGGGGATGTGTCGAGGGGGGGCGGGGGCAGGCTCACGTCTTGGGGGGGACTGAGGTCGGGGGGCGGGCTTTCGGGCGGGGTGACGTTGGGGTCGCCCCCCGGGTCGTTGGGGTCTATCTCCGGCGGCAGCGCCCAGTCGGGGCTGGCGTGGAGGGGACAATAGCTGTTCGGGGCGCCGTCGGCGGGGTCGGCGGGGGGGAAGAAGCCCTCCGGATATTCCTCGCCGCCGAAGGTGCGCACTCGGTAGCCCTCGTCCTCAATGGTGACCCCGGCGGCGGGCATGGCCCGAGACACGCTGAGCAGGGAAACCCACCGCAGGTTTTCCGAGGGGCAGTAAGGCGTCGCCAAATGCCCGGTCACCGCGTCCCACTGGGTCAGAGAGTGCACCGTGCAGGGGGCGCGGGGCACGTCGTCCTTGTAAAAGTATCCGGTGGCGACGCGGTCGCCCCGGGGATCGAGTTTGCAGTTTTCGCTGGGCACCATGCCGCTGTCCAGGCAGTAGGAGGCCTGGACGACGTTTTCCAGCTTGAAGAACTCCTCCCGTTCCAGCTCGGCGTGCACCTTGTCCATGACCATTTTCCACAGGGCCAGCGCCGGGTTGGTGGACTGCTCCAGCTCGATTTTTTTCTGTTCGTCATAGCCGAACCAGACTCCCGCGCAGTAGTAGGGGGTGTAGCCCACAAACAAACGGTCGTAGTCTCGGGTGGTGGTGCCGGTTTTGCCGGCGGCCGGCATATTGACCGCCAGCTGGGCGCGGGAACCGGTGCCCGACTGGACGACGCTTTGCAGCAGGGTGTTCATATACCAGGCGGTTTTCTCCTGCATGGCGATTTCCCGTTGGGGCTGGTTGTCGAGGATGATCTCGGCGCCGTCGTTGTTGGTCACCAGGGTATAGGTGCGGGGCGTGATGTATTCGCCTTGGTTGGGGAAGGCGCAGTAGGCGGCGGTCAGCTCCAGCACCGAAACGCCCTTGGTCAGGCCGCCCAGGGCCAGGGGGGCGTAGTCGATGTCCTGTTCGGTCAGCGTGGACAGGTGCATTTTCTCGGTGGCGAACTGGTAGGAGAGTTGGGGCTTGAGCAGGTCCAGCGTCCGCACGGCCATGGTGTTGGTGGAGCTGGTGACCCCCGCTAGGATGGTGGTGCGGCCCTTATACCGTCCGTTGGAGTTGCGCGGCCAGGCGCGGTCGTCCACCAGGCGGAAGGGGGCGTCGTCCAGCACCGAGTAGGGGGTGATCAGGTTGTAATCCAGCGCCGGGGCGTACACGGCCACGGGCTTGATGGAGGAACCGGGCTGTCGGGTGGATTTGACCGCCCGGTTGAGCACCAGGTTGCCGACCTTTTGGCCGACGCCCCCTTCCATGCCCAGCACCGCGCCGGTGTAGGGGTCCATCAGGATCATGGCCGCCTGGGGTTTGTCCAGTCCCTTGACGGCGGGGATGTTCTCCTCGTTTTGGAAAATTTCGTCCATGATGGACTGGATGTCCGGACGCATGGTGGTATAAATTTTGTAACCGCCGTTGAGCAGCATCTGCTGGGCAAACGCTTCGGTGACGCCGTATTTGACCGCCAGATCGGCGGACACGTCCCGGTAGACCTGATCCACGAAGTAGGACTGCACATCCTGTTCGGAGGTCTTGTTTTCATGGACAAAGACCAGCTTTTGGGCGACGGCCTGCCGGTACTCCCACTCGGTGAGCATACCCTGCTCGAACATCAGCGCCAGAACGGTCTCCTGCCGCTCCTTGTTCTTCTCCGGGTTCCGGAAGGGGTTGTACCGGGTGGGGGAGTTGGTGATACAAATGATGCTGGCCGCCTCGGCCACGGTGATTTCAGACAGGTCCTTGTCGAAGTACGTCCGGGCGGCCACCTTGACGCCATAGCAGTCCTGCCCGAAAAAGCAGGTGTTGAGGTACCATTCCAGGATTTCCTCCTTGGTGTAGTGCTTTTCAAACTCCAGCGCCCGGAAGATTTCGGACACCTTTCGCCGCACCGTCACCTCTTTTTCGTCGGTCAGATTTTTGATCAGCTGCTGGGTGATAGTGGAGCCGCCGCCGGTGATTTTATCGGTGGAGACAAACATGCCGCCGAAGGCCGCGGCGGTGCGTTTCCAGTCCACGCCCTGATGGGAGAAAAACCGCTTGTCCTCCACGGCGATGAGGGCGTTGATCATGGATTTGGGGATTTCGTTGAATTCGGCCAGCGCCCGGTTCTCCTGGCCGTGGAGGGTGGCCAGCTCGATCTCGTTGCCGTCGGCGTCGTAGCAATAGACGGTGCTGGTCTGCTTGAGGGTGAAGGAATTCAAATCGAGGTCCAGATCGACCTTGAGGTTTTGATTGATGTAAACCGTTCCCACCAGCGCCAACAGCGCGGCGGTGGTGATGAGGATCAGGAACACGGTCCCGAGCACTTTGAGCGGGATGCTCACGATGCGCCACAGGGAGCGCCGTCCGTAGCTGAGAGCCTTTTTTGCGCGACCGTCCACGGGAATGCCTCCTTTCGACAAACGGGGAATCACACGGTAGGTACAGGAAAGAATATGTCGCGTATTTCGTATACCATAGCCGCGGAGCGGCGCACTGGTATCTGTGTGTATTATACCATACGCTGTCAAACCGGAAAAGGCGTGAAAAGATTGACAATTCAGGGCGAAGCGGTATATACTGTGAGTAAAAACAGCGGGAAAAGGAAAGGGGGCGGGCCAATGCGGGTCATGGCCATCGACTACGGGGATGTTCGCACCGGGTTGGCGGTGTCCGACGCCGCCGGGACCCTGACGGGGGACGCCTTTGTCATCCGGGAAACCGCCCCGCAAAAGCTGGCCGCCGCCATTGTTCGGGAGGCGGAGGCCCGGGGGGTCGAGGGGCTGGTGCTGGGCTGGCCCCGGAACATGGACGGCAGTCTGGGTCCCCGGGCCGCAAAAGCCGACGCCCTGGCCGTCCGCCTCCGGCGTCTGACCGACATCCCGCTGGCCCTCTGGGACGAACGCCGCACCACCGTCGAGGCCCAGCGCATCCTACACACCGTCGGTCGGCACGGCGCCAAAAACAAAGGCGCGGTGGACGCGGTGGCCGCCGCGCTGATTTTGGAGGGGTATTTGGCCGCCAGGGGGCGTCAGGATAAAATGAATAATGAATAATTAAAAATTTCGGTTTCGCGCTATGCGCGATGATTCAATTTAAATCTGCCGCGAAGTGGTTCCGCAATTTTTAATTCTTCATTTTTAATTCACAACTAATTTGGGGGGTGTTCGGGTGAAAAAGAAATTCAGTTCTTCCTATTTTAAGGCCGGGCTGGCGGTGTTTTTGACGGCGGCGGCCATTTTGGTCCTGTACAACCTGCTGAGCTCCACGGACAACATCCTCAGCGCCATGCGAAATATTTTCCGGTTTGTCTCCTCCGTGCTGGCGCCCTTTACGGCGGCGTTTATCGTCGCCTACCTGCTCAACCCGCTGGTGGGTCTTTTGGAGCGGGTTTTCGGGCGGCTCAGGCTGGAGGGCTTGCGCCGGGCGCTGTCCATCGCGGTGGTGTACACCGTTTTGCTGGGGCTGATCGCGGTCTTCTTTGTGCTGGGCGTGCCCGCCTTGGCCAACAACATCGGCGACCTGATCAACCATTTGGGGGACTATTACTTGGCCGTGCAGCAGTGGGCGGCGGACACGCTGGGGGGCACCATTCTGGCGGACACGCCCTTTTACAAGGACCTGGTCAGCAACAGTTACCAGGAGAATCTGGCGCAGCTGATCGACTGGTCCTACGCCCTGCAGAGCACCGTGGATTCCCTGCCCAGCATCTTTTCCACGCTGAGCACCAGTTTCTTCAGCGCCCTCATTTCCGTGTACATGCTCTTTGACAAGAAAAACCTGCTGTCCTTCCTGCGGCGGCTCATCCTGTCGCTCATGCGCCGCCGGGGGGAACGGGCGCTGAGCTTCTTGCGTTACTGCAACAACATTTTCAGCAGCTTTGTGCGGGGTCGGCTGTTGGATTCGCTGATTCTGTCGCTGGTGTCGCTGATCGGGTTTTACATCATCGGCATTCCTTACGCGCCCCTGATGAGCGTCATCATCTTCCTGACAAACCTCATCCCCTACATCGGCCCGCTGGTGGGGGCGGTGCCGCCGGTGCTGCTCGGGCTGCTGACCAACCCGATATCCGGGCTGTACGTCATCCTGCTGATCATTCTGCTGCAGGTGCTGGAGGTGTCGGTGGTCGGACCGAGGCTGATGAAGTTCGGCCTGAACATCAACGCCTTTTGGGTCATGGTGGGTATCATCGTGGGCGGCGGTCTGCTGGGGGTGCTGGGCATGTTTATCGGCGTGCCCCTGGCCGCCATTCTCAAACACCTGCTGGATCGCATGATGGAAAAACGGGGGCACCCGGAGGAGGGGACGCCCGCAGCCGCGGCTGTTGCCGGGGCGGACGCGCCGCCGGAACCGGGCGGCACAGACGAAGCGGAGGAAAGGACGGGAGGGCCGGACAATGACGGTATATGATTTCACGGCCAAGGACAACAGGGGGCAAGAGGTCTCCCTGGAGGCCTATCGGGGCCAAGTTTTGTTGATCGTCAACACCGCGACGAAATGCGGGCTGACCCCGCAATACGAGGCGTTGGAGGCGACCTATCAGACGTATCGGGGGCGGGGCTTTGCCATTCTCGATTTTCCCTGCAACCAGTTTATGCGGCAGGCGCCCGGCACGGATGAGGACATACAGACGTTCTGCACGCTGAGGTACAACACGACGTTTCCCCGGTTCGCGAAGGTCAACGTCAACGGGAAAGAGGCCCACCCGCTGTTTGTCTGGCTGAGAGAACAGGCCGCCGAGGACGAAGGGGACGAAAAAGCGAAATCCTTTGAGAAAAAGGTCAAACTGATGAAGCCCCTCGGCAAAGCCGGGGACATCAAATGGAACTTCGGCAAGTTTCTGATCGGTCGGGACGGGCAGGTCGCGGGCCGGTATTCCCCGGCGTTTACGCCGGACAAACTGGCGGCGGCGATTGAGGCCGCTCTGGTGTGATTGTGCGGGCGGGGAAGATATAAAAGAGGGGGGCGACAGCCCCCCTCTTTTTTGTGTTCAGTTTTTCGCCGTCTCCGCTTCCGCTGTGCCGCATAGGGCTTGGAAGCCTTGGCTCGGGTCGCCTCGGACGGTGACCAGGCGGCCGGTTTGATCCCGGTAACGGATTTGGGCCGGATCCAGGTAGGAGACCACCGACAGGCCGAACCGCCCGCCGCCGCTCTCCACGTAGATTTCAAAATAGGAGCCGGGCGGGGGTTGGGTTTCGGCGGCGTAGGTGTTGACGGTGGCGTCGCGGATGCTGGCCGCCTGAAGAAGCGCCGTCCAGCGGGCCAGGTCTTCCGGTTCGGTCAGGAGGATGACCTCCTCCCGGCGGTACAGCTCGATGGCCGTCACTGGGCCGGGCAGCTTCAGCCCTTCGGTCAGGGAGAAGGCCGCCGCCGTTTCGGTGGCCTCCGGCAGGGCGTCCACCGACAGGGGGATGGGGGTGACGTCGGCCGGCACGACGAGGGGCGGCGCGTTGTCGAACGCCTCCTCCGCGTAGGTGTCGCCCGGCTGACAGCCCGGCAGAAGGGCGAACAGGCATAGGACGATACAAATGCCCATGCATTTATAGGGAATTCTTCCGAATACGGACATACAGCGCCTCCGATCGGGGTCAATTATTTGTTTTGTCCCGATCAATATAACACGATTCCGGCGCGGTTTCAAGAGGAAAAAAGCTCATGCCATTCCGTGATAGAGAACGCCGTGTTTTCCCCGGCTGACTCGGGTCGAACGGGCACACGCCTATCCCAGCCGCCGCCCGAGCTGAAACACCAGGCATGCCGCCAGCCAGGCGAGACCGGTTTGGGTGACAAGGGCTCCCAGGGCGTGGGGGAGGCCCATCTCCCGGCGCATGGCGGCCACGGCGGCCACGCAGGGGGTGTACAGCAGGGTGAAGACCATGAACGCCCAGGCGGCCGGTGGGGTGAAGAGGCCTGGTAGCAGGGCGGTGAGGGTGTCCGGGCCGCCGCCGTACAGCACCGATAGGGTGGACACCACCGACTCTTTGGCCAGGACGCCGGTGAGCAGCGCGGCGGCGGCCTGCCATGTGCCGAAGCCGAGGGGCTCGAACAGGGGGGCGAGAAGGCTCCCCAGGCGGGCCAGCAGACTGTCGGCGTTGTTGTCCGTCGGGCGCAAATCCGGGCCGAAGGACTGCAAAAACCACACGAGCACCGTGGCGCAAAAAATGACCGTGAAGGCCCGGCGGACAAACTCCCGGGCTTTGTCCCAGACCAGCCGGGCCACGTTGGGCAGGGACGGGAAGCGGTAGGCGGGCAGTTCCATGAGGAAGGGGGCCGCTTGGCCGAGGTACAGGGTTTTTTTGAGGGCCAGCCCGGTGAGGAGGGCGGCCAGGACGCCCAGCAGGTAGAGGGTAGCCATGACAAGCCCTTGGGCGCGGGGGAAAAAGGCCGTCGCGAACAGGCTGTACACCGGCACTTTGGCCCCGCAGGACATGAAGGGGATCAGGGCGACGGTGAGCCGCCGATCCCGATCCCCCGTCAGGGCGCGGGCGGCCATGGCGGCGGGTACCGTGCAGCCGAAGCCCATGAGCAGGGGGATGAAGGAGCGGCCGGACAGGCCGACCCGGCGGAGGGGTTTGTCCATGACAAAGGCGGCTCGGGCCAGGTATCCGCTGTCCTCCAGCAGAGACAGACAGAAAAACAGTAGCAGGACGACCGGCAGAAAGCGCAAAACGCCCCCCACGCCGGCCCATACCCCGTCCAGGAGCAGGGCCCGGAGCCAGTCCGCCACGTTCAGGGCCCGCAGGCCGCCGTCGGCCAGGCGGGCCGAACGGGTCAGGAGGACGGCAAAGGCGTCGTTGAGGAGGACGCCCGCCGGGCCGAAGGCGGTGAAAAACACCAGCGCCATCACGCCGCCGAAAATCGGAAAGGCCAGCAGGCGATGGGTCACCACCCGGTCGATTTTTGGGGACAGGGCGGCCGCGTCCGGGGGGCGGGTTCGGCGGACATGGCGGGCCATGAGGGCCTCGATCACCCGGTAACGGGCGTCGGCCAGCAGTTCGTCCCGGGTCTCGGCGGGCAACTCGTCCCGGATTGGTTCCGACGCGAAGACTGGGGGCGGGGGCGGCCCTTCCCGGGCGGCGCGGGCGGCCTGGCGCAGCAGCCTGTCCACCCCGGCTCCCCCGCGGGCCGAAATAGGGACGACGGGCACGCCCAGGGCGCGGGACAGTCCGGCGGCGTCCACGGTCTGCCCGGCGGCCCGGGCCGCGTCGGTCATGTTCAGGGCGACCACCATGGGCCGCCCCAGCTCCAGCAGTTGCAGGGTCAGGTAGAGGTTGCGCTCCAGGTTGCTGGCGTCCACCACGTCGATGACGCAGTCGGCCCCGCCGCCGGTGAGAAAGTCCCGGCTGACCTGTTCCTCGGGGGTATAGGGGGACAGGGAGTACAAGCCGGGCAGGTCCACCAGGTGGGCGTTGAAGGCCCCTTTGACGGGGCCCTCCTTCTTTTCCACGGTGACGCCCGGCCAGTTGCCCGTGGGTTGGCGGCCCCCGGTCAGGCGGTTGAAGAGGGTGGTCTTGCCGCAGTTCTGGTTGCCGACCAGGGCGAGGCGCGTCATGGCCGCGTCCCCGGCGCGGTTGGGGGCGGGCCGCTGGCCGGTTCGACCCAAACCCGGCCCGCGTCGGCGCGGCGGAGGGTCAGCGTGTACCCCCGCAAAAACAGCTCCAAGGGGTCGCCCAACGGGGCGGCCTTGCGCAGG
>JAITQI010000117.1 GCA_031289065.1 Oscillospiraceae bacterium | reverse complement strand
CGTTGACACTGCCCGCGGTCAGCCCGTTTTTGGACGTGAATTCGGCCGCCGTGTCCAAGGCTTACGCCTACGGCATTGTCAACGGTATTTCGGCCACGCAATTCGCGCCCAACGACAAGGTGACCCGGCAGGAGGCCGCCGCCATGCTGGTGCGGGCTGCCACGAGCCTCGAGGGGGAGACCGGCCTGACGCTTCTCGACCGCCCGGTCCGGGCGACGCTCCCCTTTTCCGACAGGGGGCAGGTGGTTTCCTGGGCGCTTGACCCGGTGTGGTTGGCCAGCCAAAACGGCCTGGTGCGCGGGTATGAGGACAACACCTTCCGGCCTGACAAAACGATCACCGGCGAGGAGTGCGTTTTGATGGCCTACCGCCTCTTCAAGCAGATGACCGAAAGACGGGGCAGCGCGGGGCCGGGTACGCCTTCCGACCCCGGGCCGGGTGTGACGTCGGATCAGTTGGCGCAGTATGCGGCCCAGGTGGGGAGCTTGGTCAATCAGGAGCGCGCCAAGGCGGGGATGGCCCCGTACAACCTGGCCAACGCGAGCTTGAACGCGGCGGCCGACCTTCGGGCGCAGGAAATTACGGGGTATTTTTCTCACACCCGGCCCAATGGCGCCTTCTTCGCCGACGTCCTTTATGACTTCGGCCTGTACTTCTCCAACGCCGGAGAAAACATCAAGGGCGGCGGGCAGACGCCCGGGGACGCGGTGACGTCCTGGATGAATTCCGCCGACCATAGGAGCAATATTCTCAGCGCCGCGTTCACCGACATGGGCGTGGGCGTTTCCCGCGACGGGGCTGGAGTCCTGTTTTGGGAGCTTCTGTTTTTCACGCCCCGCTGATACGGACGCGGCTGGGGACAACCAACGCCGCGCCTTGCGCATAAGATGATACACTTGGAGGATGCAACTATGAGACTGTCACACGCCGGAGGCGCACGGTTGCTGGCCGCCGTGCTCGCTTGCGTTACACTGTTTTCCTTGACGATACCCGTTTTGGCCGCCAACGCGCCCTCCGTTTGGGCCGTTCCGGAGGTGGAGGCGGCCGGGGCGCTGGGCCTTGTGCCCGATTCGGCGGTCAGCGGCGGGTATCAGACCCCGCTGAGCCGGTTGGGGTTTTGTGAAATCGCCGTGCAGATGACCGAGGTGTTTTTGGGGGCGGCGCTACCCTGCCCCGAGAAGCCCCCCTTCGGGGACACGGACGCGGCCGCCGTGTCCAAGGCCCACGCCTATGGCATTGTCAACGGCATTTCGGCCACGCAATTCGCGCCCAACGATAGGGTGACCCGGCAGGAGGCCGCCGTCATGCTGGTGCGGGCCCTCACGTGCCTTGAGAAGGCCACCGATCTGACGCTGCTCGACCGCCCGGATTCGGAGGCGTTTCCCTTCGGGGACAAGGCAAGGACGGACGTGTGGGCGATTGAGCAGGTGCGGTTGGTCGGCGTGAACGGATTGATGAAAGGCTACGAGGACAACACGTTCCGGCCTCAAGCGACAATTACCAGCGAGGAGTGCATCCTGCTGGCGTACCGCGCCTTTAAGCAGATGACCGAACGGCGCGGCGGCGGAGAAGCCGACGGGCCGTCGGTTCCCGTCGCGCCGCCGGGTTCCGATGTGCCGGATGAGCTCGCCCAGTACGCCGCCCGGTTGCTGGCTCTTGTCAATCAGGAGCGGGCCAAGGCGGGGCTGCCCCCCTATGACGGCGGCAACGCGGCGCTGAACGCGGCGGCCGCCCTTCGGGCCAAGGAGCTTCAAACGCTCTTTTCCCACGACCGCCCCAACGGCAAGGCGTGGTATGAGGTGCTGGCCGAATTTGACGTTCGCTGTTCTCTGGCCGGGGAAAATACCGCCACAAACTGCCCTCAACCCGAGGACGCGGTGGCGTTTTGGATGCAGTCCCCGCCGCACAAGGCGCACCTTCTTCACGCCGGGTTTACCCAGATGGGCGTGGGTGTTTCGGTGGACGCGTCGGGGCAGCTGTTTTGGGAGCTTCTTTTCATCACGCCAAAGTGAGACCGGCGGGCGGTTCGCGTGTTTTTTACAAAATGGGAGGGATTGCCATGGAGCCTGTCTATTCGGTGGTCGTGCCGCTGTACAATGAGCAAGAGGTCATCGGGGAGGCTTATCGTCGGCTGACCGAGGTCATGGAGAAAACCGGAGAGGCGTATGAACTGGTGTTTGTCAACGACGGCAGCCGGGACGATACGCTGGCGTTGGCGCGGGGGCTGCGGCAGAAGGACGAGCGGGTGAAGCTGCTGTCCTTTTCCCGCAATTTTGGGCATCAGATCGCCATCACCGCTGGGATGGATTACGCACGGGGGCAGGCTATTGTGGTCATCGACGCCGACCTGCAGGATCCGCCCGAGGTCATTTTGCCCATGATCGAAAAGTGGAAGGAAGGGTACGCCGTCGTGTACGGCCTGCGCGCCGTCCGCAAGGGGGAGACGGCGTTCAAGAAGCTGACGGCCAGCGTCTTTTACCGCTTTCTGCGCCGCATGACCGAGGTGGACGTCCCCGCCGACGTGGGGGATTTCCGCCTGATCGACCGCAAGGTGTGCCGCGCCCTGCAATCCCTGCCGGAGCGCAACCGCTATGTGCGGGGATTGGTCAGCTGGGTGGGGTTTAAGCAGACGGGCGTGTCCTACACCCGGGAGGAGCGCTTCGCCGGGGAGACCAAATATCCGCTGAAAAAGATGCTCAAGCTGGCCGGGGACGCCATCGCCTCCTTTTCGTACAAGCCCCTCAAGTGGCCGGTGTTTTTGGGCGCCTTTCTTATGGTAGGGAGCGGCGTCTATCTGTTGGCGCTGCTCATCCGTGTTCTGACGGCGGGCGTGCTCCAGGGCGAGGCGTTGCTCATGATGGGGCTTGTGCTGTTCTTCCTGGGGGCGGCGTTGGCCCTGATGGGGGCCGTGGGGGGATATATCGGGCGCATTTGCGACGAGGTCAAGGGCAGACCGCTGTATATTTTGGAGGACGTCGAGGGGTTGGAAAAACAAAATTGATACGCGGTTGCGCTTTGA
>JAITQI010000091.1 GCA_031289065.1 Oscillospiraceae bacterium | reverse complement strand
TCCCCTCGGGAGAAGACAGATGGCAGACGACAGGGGACAGATGGGGGGTCGGGTGCCTTTTTTTGCGATTGTTTTTTGTGGTCTTGCTTGGGGGCGGGGTTTTATGATACACTGTTGTCCATGAAACAGGAACTCGTAATCGGTGGAGCGGCGCTACATACCCGCTTGGCGCTGGCTCCCATGGCCGGGGTGACCGACAGGGCTTTCCGGACGGTCTGCCGGGCGCGGGCGGACATTCTGACCTGCACCGAGATGATCAGCGCCAAAGCCCTGACGCTGGGGGACAAGAAATCCCTGGCGCTGGCCCGGCTGGGGGCTGAGGAGGGCCCGGCGGCGGTGCAGCTGTTCGGCCGCGACCCGGCGCTTATGGCCGAGGCCGCCGTCATGGTGGCCGAGGCGGTGTCCCCCACCTTTATCGATCTGAACATGGGATGCCCCACGCCCAAAATCGTGGCCTCAGGGGACGGCTGCGCCCTGATGAAGGATCCCGCGCTGGCCGCCCGGATTGTGTCGGCCTGCGTCGCGGCCAGCCCCGTGCCGGTGACGGTGAAGTGCCGTTTGGGCTGGGATAGGGGCAGCGTCAACGCGGCGGACTTCGCCCGGGCCGTAGCCGACGCCGGGGCGGCGGCGCTGTGCGTCCACGGGCGCACCCGGGCGCAGATGTACGCCGGGCGGGCGGATTGGGATGCCGTCGCCCTGGTGAAACAGGCGGTTGACATTCCCGTCGCGGTCAACGGCGACATTTTTTCCCCGGAGGACGCCCTGCGCGCCCTGCGGGTGACCGGGGCCGATATGGCGGCGGTGGGGCGGGCCGCCTTCGGCAACCCCTGGCTGTTCGCCCAGATCGCCGCCGCCTTGGACGGGGGGCCCGTCCCGCCCTTGCCGCCGCTGGCCCAGCGGATCGGCACGGCGGTGGCACAGATTCGCCTGGCGGCGGCGGACAAGGGGGAACACATCGCCTGCCTGGAGGCCCGGCGGCATTTCGTCTGGTACCTGCGGGGCGTCCCCCATGCGGGGTACTACAAGCGGTTGGCCGCCCAAGTTTCCACGCTGGACGAGCTGGATCGCCTGGCGGCGGGCATTTGCCGGGATTTGAACTGACAGAGGACAGAGAGCGGAAGGGGGCGTTTTATGGACACGCGGGAATCCGAATGGGTCAGGCAGGCGGCGGCGGGCGACCGGGCGGCCTTTGAGGCGTTGGCCCGGGCCTATGAAAAAAAGGTGTATTCCCTGGCCCTGCGCATGTCCCACGACAGGGAGGACGCCTTCGACCTGTCCCAGGATATTTTTTTGAAACTCTACCGGACGTTGCCCCAGTTTCGGGGGGAATCGGCCTTTTCCACCTGGCTGTATCGGCTGGCCTACAATGTCTGTTTGGATTTTACCCGGAAGCGGGCCCGGCGGCGGGAGTTGCCCCTGTCCCCCCGGCCCGACGGGGCGGACAGCCCGCCTGCCGAATGGCCCGACCTGCGGTACGCCCCGGAAAACGAATACGAAAAAAAAGAACTTCGCGCCGCCGTCGCCCAGGCCATGGACGACCTGTCGCCGGAGCACCGCGCCGTTCTCACGCTGCGGGACATCGAGGGCCTGTCTTACGAGGAGATCGCCGAGGCGCTGACCCTGCCGACGGGGACGGTGAAATCCCGCCTGGCCAGGGCCCGGGAGGGGTTGCGAGGGATTTTGGTCGCTCAGGGGAACTTTTTCGCGAAAGAGACGTCCAAAGAGGCAAAGGGAGGCGATGCGCCGTGAACACCTGCGAAGAATTTTTGGAGGCCATCAGCCTGTCGGCGGACGGTCTGCTGGAAGAACCCGCCCAATCGGAGCTGGCGGCCCACCTGGCCGACTGCCCCGCCTGCGCGGCCCGGCTGGAAGCCTTCCGCGCCCTGGGTGCCGTGATGCCCTCGCTTTCCGAGGCGCCGCCGGACACGCTGGTTCCCGGCGTCCTGTATAAAATTGACGCCGAGGCCAGGCGGCCAATGCCCTCCCGGCGGCGGCTGATCTCTCTGGGGGCTGTGGCGGCTGTGCTGGCGGTTGTACTGATTCTTCAGGGCAAGCAGCCCTGGAACCTGCCCGCCGACGCGCCGGTGCCGCCCGCCGACGCGGCCTTTGGGGCCATGTCCGCCCCCGAGTCGATGGATGAGCTACCCGAGGCGACGCTTTTCACGCCGGAGGCGGAGGGCGGCGACCACCTGACGGCGGCCCGGGACGGCGCTTCCGAATATGCGGGCGACGCCAACAAGGCGGCCGTCACCGCCCCTACCGACCTTCCGCCCCCCGCCAGCAACGCCGACGCGGCGGCGACCGCCCCGCCCGAACCCCATGACATGTCCGACTTTATCAACACGGCGATTTTCAGCGCCCCCGCCGTGCCCGAAGCGTTGGCTTCCTACGCTCAAACCGACTTCCCCGACCGGGTGGAGATCGTTATTCCCTACGATGTGTTTGTCCTTCTTTGGCCCGAATTCCAGGACAGGGGCGCCACCCTGATCGGCGCGGGCAGCGACGACGTGGTCTCCACGACCGGCCAGGAGGACGGGGATCCACAGCCCACGCCGAATGAGCTGGCCGGGCCGGAAGGCGAGCAGGCGTTGGTGATCATCTACCTGGGATAAAATTTACGGGGCTGTCCTCCGCTTCGGCGGAGAACAGCCCCGTATTTATGTCCGTTTACCCGTAATTCCGGCTGATAAAGGCCGTCTCCTCAATCCCGGCCTGGGCGTTGAGACGCAGGGCGAGGAGGTGGAAGTAACCGGACAGCAGGTGGAAGAAATCGAGTAGCCTATCGGGGACCTCGTGTCCCCCCTGGGCATGGCGGTACAGGAGACGTACCGCCATTTTTCCGTATACCCGGAGGACATGGGCTCTGCAAGCGGGGACGCCGCCCCGGGGCAGGACGAAGGGCAGGCGGCCCGCTCGGGTGGCCCGGTCGAGGGCGTCCGTTTCGGCGGCCAGCCAGGCGAGTTCCCCGGCGGTCAGGGTCAGGCGGGTGCGCAAGGTGGGGTTGGCGTGATAGACGAGCTCCTCCAGCCGGGCCAGGCGCGTCCGGGTTTCGGCGTCCTCCGCCAGCGCGGCCAGCAGTCCGATTTCCGAGGTGATCAGGTCGGTGAGCAATTCAAAATCGCAGCGCAGGTCGTCGCTGTCGTCGGCCAGGAAGGGATAGGCTTCATAGGGGCTTTTGTACGGCATCTCGGTTCACTCCCAATCCCGCAGGGATGCCCGCATGAACCCCGCGATGTCGAATTTGTAAGCCTCCGCCAGGGCCGGGCCGGTCACGGCCTCCGACGGCGGGCCGTCGAAGCGCACCCGCCCCTCCCCCAGCACCAACAGCCTGTCGGAAAAGCGGCGGGCCAGGTTGACGTCGTGGAGCACCTGCAAAATGGCCCGGCGGCCCTGGGTCACCCAGTCGGCCAGGAAGGTCAGCAGTTCCACTTGGTTTTTCAGGTCGAGGTGGTTGGTGGGTTCGTCGAGCAG
>JAITQI010000089.1 GCA_031289065.1 Oscillospiraceae bacterium | reverse complement strand
GGATTTGAGCTGGTCGTAGTTGCCGTGCATGGTCTCGATGAGGGCTTTGGCCCGCTCGATGGCCTGGGTGCGCACGGCGGAGTCGGTGCTGTTTTTGGACACTTCCTGGATGGCGTTGAAGAAGTTGCCGATGAGGTCGCTGATGCTGCCCACGTCCAGGTTGTTGAAGACGTCCTCCACGTAGTACAGCGCCCCATAACGGGTGTCCCAATAGTTGGTGGCGGTGTTTTCATTGCGGTACTGCTTGTCCAGGAAACGGTCTCGGATTTGATCGACCGTCAGACTG
Source organism: Oscillospiraceae bacterium (assembly GCA_031289065.1). Taxonomy (GTDB): domain Bacteria; phylum Bacillota; class Clostridia; order Oscillospirales; family UBA929; genus JAIRTA01. The sequence goes on along the minus strand of JAITQI010000089.1, from coordinate 18,945 downwards.
AGCACGCCGCCGCCGGTGACGCCCTTGCTGATGGGTATCCATTTGGCGTTGGCCCCATAAGGATCGACCGCGGTGGTTATCATCCGTTGCCGGGTAAAACCGACGGTGTTGGCGTTTGAGATGTTGTGTCCGGTCATGTCAATCTGGCGCTGGGCGATAAACAGGCCCTTGTTGGCGATGTCGAGTCCGTAAAAGGTCGATCGCATGGATTACACCTTCTGATCTATAATTGTGGTTTTGCGGGTGGGGCGGGCGGCTTCGCGGCCGGCGCCGTATGTCTGGTAAGGAACGGCGTCGCCGCCCACGACCGCTTCCATTGTGTAATGGATATACTCCAGGCGGGACTCGATGAGCCGTTTGTTGATTTCGTTGATCCCGATCTGCCGCTCCAAGAGGGAGCGCAGTTCCCTGTGCAGGCCGGTGAGCTGTTCCCGCTGCTCGGGGGGGCTCACCGACAGGAAATCCCGCAGGACGATCTCCTCGGCCGGACGGCCCAACTCGGCCGCCAGTTCGGATACGCATTCCCGGCGCAGACGCTCCAGGTTGTTCAGCCGGGCCAGCAAGAGCTCCTCGCCCTTGACGATGTTGTCCAGGGCAGTCACATCGTTTTTGGTGATGGCGTCCTTTTTCTGGGTGGACAGGGCGAGCAAGTCGGCGTGCAACGCCCGCTCGTCGGAGAGCACTTCGCAGAAGTTGTTCAGGATTTGCATAGCTTCTTCCTCCAATAATACCGCATAGCAAAAAGGGTAAAAAATCGCCGGGAGAGCCCCGCAAGGGGCCGATTCCCGGCGGATGGCGACGTTTCGGATCAATAAGGCGCCTTGGAAACCAGATCGAACATTTTGTCCGCGACCGCCCGGCTGTCCACCTGATAGGTACCCGCCTCGATCTGCTTCCGGATGGCCGCAACCTTTTCGGCGCGAACATCGGGCGCTTCGCCGGCCGCACGGGCCAAAGCCTTGAACTGACTGGCGCGTTCCGAAAGGTCAATCTTGCCGGTCTCTTGGAAGGCCGCACGGGCTACCGGATTCCGACGAGGGGCCTCCACAAGGGGCGCAAACTTGGGTGTACGGGACAGGGATCCTACTTTCATGCTCTTCTTCTCCTTTTTCTGGCGGCCCGCCGGGCTTCTCACCCCCGGGGGACGCTGTTTTGCCGCTCCACCCATGTACCCTTCTCCGGGGGCGCACAGGTCGGGGAACGACGCTTCTTCTCTTCTCAAACTGTATCGTGACATTCCGGGGTATACTTTAGCCCTTTGGCCAAATTTTTCTGAAACTTTTTTCGGCCGCCGCCGGGCGCCCCGTCAAAGCCCTTTCTCCCAAGGCTTTGCTCCGGGTTTACCGGCCGATTTGCAGGTGCTGCCGACCATTGTTTTTCGGATCCAGGCGATGCTGTGGCTGCCGGGACTTCGTCTGGCCGCTGAGGTGTTGGGCGGTGCTTTCCAGCTGGTTGATGACTTTGGCGTTGCAGCTCTCGCAGAAACGCCCGCTTTTGACGGGTTCCCCGCAGACTTGGCACTTGAGCATGGCCACGTTGTCCTGGGTGAGGATCAGGCGGCCTTCCCGCAACCAGCGCAGGATGTCAATTTCTTCGGCGCCGCACTCCTCGCAGATGATCTCGGTGTCGGCGCGGGGGTTGTCGTAGAGAAAATTGCGCACCTTGTCAATGATGTCGTCGAGCTCCTGTACGCAGCTCGGACAGTTGAGATTGCCTCTGTACTCGAACAGCTTGTCGCAACGAGCGCATTGTTTAATATTCATGGGTGCCCCCTTACGTTCGGATGCTGTTGCAGATTTGGGCCATTTGGTCGGCGATGGTCACACAGCGGGAGGCCGCCTGATAAGCGCGCTGGGCGCGGATGAGACGGGTGGATTCTTCGGCGTAGTCCACGTTGGAGGCTTCCAGGCTGCCTTGGCGCACCACGGGGGCGTCGGATAGGCGGGCCGGACCGGAATTGGCCGTCTCTGCGTAGGCACCGTTCTCCTCGACGGAGAGGCCGGTGCGGTTGGGGAAGGAAAAGACGCCCAGCCGGACGCCGATGGCCTCGGTGTTTCCGTCCGCCCGCCGGAAGGACAGCTGTCCGTCCGTGGAGACGACCAGGTTTTCCGCCGTCTCGTCCAGGGCGATATGCCGACCTTCGCTGTCCAGCACGTAACGGCCTTTGGCGTCCACCAGGTAGGCCCCGTCGGCCTCCATGGACACGTAAAACGCCCCGTCGCGGGTATATAGCGGGGTTCCGTCGGCGGCCTCGACGGCGAAGAAGCCGTCGGTCTCTATGGAGAAATCCAAGGCTCTGCCTGTCTCCTGGGCCGCGCCCTGGGCAAAGCTGCGGGCGGTTCCCCAGGCGAGGACGCCAGTGCCCCGCTGAAGATTGACCTCGGGGCGGTTGTCGGTGGGGCTGATCATGCGATCATACAGCGCCTCCCGGAAGTCCACGCGGCTGCGCTTGTATCCGTTGGTGCCCATGTTGGCGACATTGTTGGCGATGACGTCGATGTTCTGCTGCTGGGCCAGCATCCCATGCATCCCCGTGTAAAGAGACTGGATCATATGAAATCAAAACCTTCCCTTCAGCGGTCGTCCGGTTTCCGTCGTCACACCTTGGCTATGTCGTTGACAGCGAGGCCCAAGGAGTCGTCTATGATACGGAGTATCCGCTGGTTGATCTCGTAAGAGCGGTAGACATTGAGCATGTCCACCATTTCCCGGGCGCTGTCCACGTTGGAGCCTTCCAGGTAGCCCTGGCGCACTTCCACCGCCGTGTCCGCCGGAGGATTGGCGGCGGGGTCGAGGTTGAAGAAGAGGTTGTCCCCCTCTTTGCGGAGCAGACCGTTGTCCGGGAAGGTCACGGTGCGCAGTTGGCCCACAGGGATTCCGCCCACGTCCACCGTCCCGTCGGCGGCGACGGTGAAATCGTCCGCGCCCACCAGCAGGGGGCCGTCCATGCCCAAAACGCGCTGGCCCAACGGCGTCGTCAGATATCCGGCGGCGTCCACCCCGAAGCTGCCCGCCCGGGTATACCGCTCGCCCTCCGGGGTTTCGACGGCGAAAAAGCCGTCCCCGGCCAGCGCCAAATCGGTGGGCAGGTCGGTGCTTTCCAGCGTGCCCTGGAGGAAGGAGGTGTACACCCGGTCGATGTGGATACCGGTGTTGTGATCCCCGGCGCGGGTCGCGTCGTAAACGCTGGGGTCGCTGATCCGGGAGATCAGCATGTCCCGAAACGACTGGGACACCAGCGTATCGGCGCGGAAGCCGTTGGTTTCCATGTTGGTGATATTGTTGGTGATCACATCCATGCGCCTGCTTTGGGTGAGCATCGCCGTCCCGGCGGTGTACAGCGATCTGAGCATGATTCGCCTTCTTTTCCACATTGACTGGGGTCGTCTCCCCGAGGGACTCTTCTATTTTATATATCGTTCAGAGGCGGCGATGGCTTAACCGACGCTTCCCGCTTTTTATAACGTCCCGGCCTGTCCCGCAATCTTTGCGCCGCTTGAAAAATAAAGTTCCCGCCGCAATGCGAAAAAGGGGGACTGTCGTCCCTCTTTTTCGCCATCCCCCCGATTCTTATCGTGGCAAATTTTTTTGATAATCTGAGAAGACGCGGCGAAAATTTCGCCGCGTCTTCTTTTTTGTTGTTTTAGGCCAAGCCCATTTCCTCTTTGAGCAGTTGGAGTTCGGCGTCGGCGGTGAGGCTGGCGGCGGTGAACTGGTCGAGCTCGTCCAGCCCGGCGGTGGGGCTGCCGTCCAGCTTGGCTTTGGCGCGGTTGACCTCCAGTTCGGCGTCCAGCTTGCCTTCCAGGCGATCCAGGCTTTCAGCCAGGGAACCCATGGACTTGGAGGTGACGCCGGCCTTTTGGGTGGCCTTCTGGGACTGGGCGACGGCGGCTTTGGCGCGGATGAGGCTGCGCTTGGCCTCCAGGTCGCGGATGGCGCCGGCCAGGGCGTTGTAGTCGGCCTCCAGGGAGGCGACTTGCTCGGACAGGGCGGCATGGGCCTCGCGGAGCTTGATCAGCTCGTTTTCCAGACGCTGTTTTTCCTCGATGGCCTTGCGGGCCAGGTCTTCCCGACCGGCGGACAGGGCGTTTTTGGCCTGGGTGAGGCGTTTGTCAACCTCAACCTCTTTGTCGGTGATTTGCTGGGCCTGGCGGCGTTCCTCGGCCATGACGCGGGCGGTGTTCTCCCGGGCTTTGGCCAGGTTCTGCCGGTAGCGCAGCAGGTATTGGTCGGCCATTTTGACAGGATCCTCGGCGCGGTCGAGAAGGGCGTTGATGTTGGATTCGATGATGTCCCTCAATCTTTCAAAGACAGCCATTTGTGTTTCTCCTTTCTGTTATCCCGCGTTATTCCCGCGGGGGCAAATCGTCAATCGGGGCGTTGAGAACGTCGGCCGCGGCCTGTTTCTCGGCGATGCGCAGCTTTTTGCGTTTGTTCAGGAAGACAAGCAGGGCAATGACCGCCACGATCACCAGGGCCACGATGAGCACGGGGGAGTACCAGGGGGTGGTGACCGACATCATGCGGTCGGCCGCTTCAGAGAAGGCGGTTCCGATCATCTCGGGTTCTTCCAGGTCTGAGTAGTAATATCGCTCGAAGTAGTCACGCACGATGTCGAGGGCCTCGTCGTCCATGACGGTTTGGGCTTGCATGCCCAGGGAATACCAAAATACGTACTCCCCGTCGTGCTCGAAGAACAGCCAGAACAGGTGGGCCTCGTCCTCAAACAGCTCGTCATACTTGGCGTTGCTCCAGTCGGTGAACTCCTGGTTGGTGGGGTAGTTGTTCCCGTCCAGATTGTCGGTGATCCAGACGTAGGGCTGCACCCCGGTTTTTTGTTTGAATTCGGCCATGCCGCTCACCAGAGGGCCGTCCCGGGTGATCCAGTCCAGCTCGTCGGTGTAGTAGCCGGTCTGTACGATGGCCACGCCGGTCAGGGGTTTGCGCTCGATGGTGCTTTGTTGCACGCCGTCCATGGAAAACGACATGAACCTCATCGTGAGGGACGTGACCAACAGCGCGGCGACCACTACGCAGATCACGATGATCGGCGAGAGACACCCGCTGCATCCGCTGCCGCCGTAGTATCCGCGCCGGTATGGGCGTCCCGGGCCGTAGCCCCATCCGCCGCCGCCCCAACCCCAGCCACCGCGATGGTAATGCGGCGGCGGGGGTCTGTGACCGCCGTAGCCGGGGCCTCTGCCGGGTCCGCCGAAACCGGGCCCGGAGGACGAAGAACCTCCGCCCGCGTAACCGCCCCTGTGGGAACCGCCGCTGCTGCCGCTGCCGCGCCAGCCGCCCGAACTGCGGGATCCCCCGGAAAACCCGCCGCTGGAACGTCCGCCACCGCCGCCGGAACGTCCGCCGCTTCCGCCGCCTCCAGCTCTGCCCATGTTAGACACCTCCCTTTTCACACTGAGATGATTTTGAATCATCTTCGGATTGTTTCAGGCAATCTTGTGATTGCCTCCCGACTTTTTTATTGTACCAGACCTTTGGGGGAAATGCAAGAGGTTTTTGAAAAATATTTTTCAGCGAGGCTTCGGAAGGTGCGAAACGCTTGGGAGAGAATAGTATGAACCGAGGGGCGATGGGATCATCGCCCCTCGGTTATCGCCTCACACTTCTTGTGTCCAGCCGTGTGTGTCGGGTTTGCGGCCCCATTGGATGGCGGTGAGCTCGTCGTAGAGGCGCTGGGCCAGGGGACCGGTTTGGCCGCCGCACACCGGGATGAGGGTGTCGTTGACGTTGAACTGGCCGATGGGGGAGATGACGGCGGCGGTGCCGGTGCCGAAGGCCTCGTTTAGGCGGCCCGCGGCGGCGGCGTCTGTCAGCTCGTCGATGGCGAGGCGGCGCTCCTCCACGGGGACGCCCCAGCCTTTGAGCAGGCGGATGGCCGAATCCCGGGTGACGCCGGGCAGGATGGAGCCCTCCAGGGGCGGGGTGACCACCGTGCCGTCGAGGACGAAGAAGACGTTCATGGTGCCCACCTCCTCAATGAAGCGGCGGTGCACGCCGTCCAGCCACAGCACCTGGGTGTAGCCCTTTTTCTTGGCTCTGTCCTGGGCGCGGATGGTGGCGGCGTAGTTGCCGCCGGTCTTGGTTTCCCCGGTGCCGCCCTTGACGGCGCGGACGTCCTCGGTTTCGATGAGGATGCTGACCGGGTCCATCCCTTCCGGATAGTATGCCCCCACCGGGGAGAGGATGATCAGCAATTTGTACGTTTCAGACGCCCGGACACCCAAAAAGGGGTCGGTGGCGATGACAAAGGGGCGGATATACAGAGAGGTGTCCGGCAGGGTGGGCACCCAGTCGATGTCGGTGCGGACGAGGGTTTTCATGGCCTCCAGGAAGAGGGGTTCGTCCACGGTGGCGATGCGCAGGCGCTCGTTGGAGCGGTTCATCCGGCGAATGTTCTCGATGGGCCGGAAGAGCAGGGTGCGCCCGTCGGCGGCGCGGTAGGCTTTGAGGCCCTCGAAGACCTCCTGGCCGTAATGCAGCACCATGCTGGCCGGGTCGAGAGACAGCGGGCCGTAGGGCTGGATACGGGCGTCGTGCCAGCCGTTTTGGGGGTCGTAGTCCAACAGGAACATGTGGTCGGAGAAATACTTGCCGAAACCAAGGCTGTTCATATCGGGCTTCGGTTTGGGGGCGTCGGTGCGGGTGATTTGGATGGCGGGCATGGCGGGCACTCCCTTTCAGAAATCAGTGGTTGTCGTGTCGGATACGTGGGTTATATTTGGGCCTCAAAGGTGTATCGTTTGGCAAATTTTTCCCATTCTTGGCTGACGGCCAGGGGGCCTTCGGCGGGGGCTTCGGCTTTTTCAAAGGAGGAGCGGGTCAGTTGGAAGCCGTTTTGGGCCAGCAGCTCCCGCAATAGGCCGGCGTCGGCTTGGGCTTGGTCGGCCCAGGCTTTTTCGGCCAATTTGAAGTCGCATTCCACATTGACGCCGATGACGCGGGTGAGGGTTTCCACCCGGCCCATGTGGGCGGTGGCCAGGGACAGGAACAGGGTGGCGTTGCGGGGGTCGAGCTTGTTCCCCCGGGCGCCGTCCCTGAAGACATACAACTCGGCGTCGGCGTCCCGGCCGTTTATCTGCACCGGAAACTGCACCACGGTGGAAAAATGCTCCATCTGTCGGGCAAACTGGATGCCGTCGGCGATGTCCCGCATCAGGGTCAGGGCGGCCTCCCGGCGCTGGGGGGGTAGCTCGTGGAGCCTCTCCCCTATGGCGCGCAGAGCGTCCGAGGTCTCTTTGGCCAGCTTGACGGCGTCCAACGCGCCGGGCAGGGCCTGACCCCGTTCGGCCCGCACCTGCCGGAACAGGCTCTTGACCATATCCCGTAGCGCGGGCAGGGTTTCGGCCCGGTCGAGGGGCTGTTCTGCTTGGGGTTTGGGGGGTTGCCCGGGTGCCGCGGGCGGCTCTTCGGCCTTCGGCGGGGGGGTGTTTCCTGTGGGGGCGGGGCTGTTCGGCGGGGTGGCCGAGGGGGCCGGGAGAGGCGGGGCGGGGTCGGGCCGGGGCGGGGTGTTTGGCCCGGGGATCGCCTGTTCCGGGGGCCGGGGCGCGATATCCGCCGGGGGGGCGGTTTGCGGGAGGGCGGGGCTATTGGTGGGCGGGCCGCCGTCAACGGGGAGCGGGATGGCCCGGGCCGACGGCGCGGCGGTTTCGGCGGGGCCTTGGGTTGGGATGGCGGACGTTTGCGCCGCCGTCGGGCCGACTGGCCGGGTGTCCCCCGTGGGGGTGGGCGACCCGGCTTCTGGGCGGACTGTTTCGGCGGAGGTGGCCGCCGTCGGGCGGGGCGCAACGCTTTCCGGCGAGGCCGGGTTTGCCGCCGGAGCGGCGGCGGTGCCCCGGAGGGCAGGGGTCTGCCCGGGGACGGCGGCGTCATCGGCTATCACCTGTTCCAATTGGGTCAACAGGCTGCCGAGCTGAAATTCCTGCTGGGACATGCGGTGAAACAGCAGGACGTTTTGGCGGTTGACCGGCACCTGGTGCTCCAGCATGAACACCGCCTCGTCGGGGGTCATGCCGGGGAAAGCGGCCAGGGCTTTTTCCAGAGCCTCCCACGTCCGGGCGCTTGTCTCGATCCGGGAGGAGACCAGGGCCGCGGCCAGGCGCAGGTTTTGCGGCGTGACCGGCAGATTGAGGCGGCGCAGCAGATCTCGGGGGGCGGCGGCCCGGTCGTCGGCCAGGGCGACGGTGAGCACCGAGCCCTGTCGGCCGGTCACCAGGAGGCGCAGCGTGTCCCCCGGCAGGACGGTCAGGGGTGTGCGGCTGCGGGCGGACAGCGTCCCGCCCTCTCCGGTTCTCAGGGTGAGGGCGTCCTCCCGGGCGGAGACCACCTCGGCTTCCAAGGTCTCCCCTACCTCCAAGGGCAGGGCGGGCTGGGTTCCGATGGCCTGGGGCCGTCCCGGCTGCCCGGGTGACGGCGTCGCGTCTACACGCATGGTGACACCCCTTTCCGAGGTCGGCGGTTCGTCGTCAACTGTTTGTTGTTTCCTGTTGCTGGGTGAGGCGCAGGAGCGTGAGACGGCTGCGGATGTAGCAGGCGTAGCGCAGCGCGTCTTCGACCCAGCCGTCGGGGAGGCCGAGGGCCTGGGGGGTGTCCGGGGCCCCGGCGGCCCGGAGGAGGGCGCGCAGTTGGGCCGGGTCGGGCAGGGCGGCGGCCAGGGTCTGGATGTCCGGCCAGCCGGTGCGGAGCCGGGCGGGGTCGATGCCCCTCAGGGGGTCGGGGGTGTTTTCCCGGCGGACATGGGGATACAGGCGGCCGTAGTGGTCGCGGAGCTGTTCCGCCGAAAAGGAGGGGATGCGTATCTCCGGGCAGGGGCCGGCGGCGAAGCGCTTGTAGTGTTCGATGAGAACCGGGGTGGCCGCGCCGACGCACAAGCCGTGGAAGGGGGGCGTGTCCCCCTCGTTTGTGGCGCGGATTTCCCAGTAGTGGGCCATATGGTGCTCCCCGCCCGAGGCGGGGCGGGACAGGCCGCTGGCCTGGATGCACAAGCCGGACAGGGTGAGGGCCTCCATCAGAGCGGCCATGGCTTCGGGGGTTCCGGCCCGGACGCCTTGGGCCAGGGCGGTGGTTTTGGCGTAGGCGTCCCGGGTCAGGGCCTCCACCCGGGGGCAGTGGTACTCTCCCGCCGCCAGCCGGGCGACATGCCAATCAAACAGGGCGGTCACCTTGCCCACAATGTCCCCAAACCCTGCCGCCCGCAGGGCCAGCGGCGCCGCGGACAGCACCTCCGGCGGGGCGACGACGCAACGGGGGGACGCCCCGGGCAGGGTGTCCTTGAAGCCGTCCCGGAAGATGGGGGCCACAGTGGAGGCGAAGCCGTCCATGGAGGGGGCGGTGGCCAGCAAGGCCAAGGGTTTTTTGGTCTCGAAGGCGGCGTAACGGCACAGGTCGTGAAGGCTGCCGGTGCCCACCGCCAGCAGGGCGGCGTTCTTCTTGGACTCGGTCAGCACCCGCCGGGCGTCCTCGATTTTGGCTCCGCGCACATCGTCAAACCGGGTCATTTCCCAGGAAAAACCCCCCGCCCTGAGTATATCGAGGAGTTCCGGGCAGGCGGCCAGCCCGTTGCCGTCGGCCACGACGCGCAGACGGTCAGGCAATCCGGCCCGGCGCAGGGTTTCGGGCAGACGGGTCATGGCCCCGGGGGCGAAATCCAATAGGGGCTGGGCGCGGTCGTGATCCCGGCCGCAGGGACAGTGTTCCAGGGAGGCCAGAAGGCTCTTTTCCGACATGCCGTTTTCCCCTTTTCAATGTCAATATGAGGGACCTCTCCTCATGTGACAAGGGCAGAGAGCGGGAACCGGGGGTTCCGCCTTCTGCCCTTTGTTTTTTATCTCTGTCTTGTCACACCAGTTCCAGAACCGCCATCTCGGCGGCGTCGCCCCGGCGGGGGCCGAGACGGGTGACGCGGGTATAGCCGCCCTGACGCTCGGCGTATCCGGGGGCGGTGGCCTCAAAGAGCTTCTTGACCGCGTCTTCTTTGGTAATGAAGGCCATGGCCGCACGGCGGGCGGACAGGGTGTTCTGTTTGCCCAGGGTGATCATGCGCTCGACCAACGGGCCGACTTCCCGGGCGCGGGTGATGGTGGTTTCAATGCGCCCGAACTCGATGACGTTTGTCACCATCGCTCGCAGCATGGCCAGGCGCTGATCGGTGGTACGCCCTAATTTTCTCGGCATGGTGCCTCGACTCCTCTCTCTTGGGGGGCCGCGAACCCATCGGACGCGGCGGACGCCGGGCCGACGGATTCAGCGGCTGCTGGGGGTTAGATTTCTTCCGGCGCCAGGGCCAGGCCCATGGCGATCAGTTTGTTCATTACTTCTTCCAGGGATTTCCGTCCCAGGTTGCGCACCTTCATCATGTCGGCCTCGCTCTTGCCCACGAGATCCTCCACCGTGTTGATGCCCGCCCGTTTGAGGCAGTTGAAGCTGCGCACGGACAGATCGAGCTCCTCGATGGTCATTTCCAGCACCTTGTCCCGATGGGACTCGGCTTTTTCCACGACGGTGGCGCGAGCGCCCACGGCGGCCGACAGGTCGGCGAAGAGCATCATGTGGTCGGACATGATTTTCGCGCCCAGGCTGACGGCGTCCCGGGCCGAGATGGTGCCGTCGGTCCAGACTTCCAGGGTCAGGCGGTCAAAGTCGGTCATTTGGCCCACGCGGGTGTTTTCCACCGTGTAATTGACCTTGTGAACCGGGGTGTAAATGGAATCCACCGGGATGAGCCCGATGATGGACTGGGCCGGTTTGTTGCGCTCGGAGGGGACATAGCCGCGCCCGTGGGAGAGGGTCATCTCCATCTCCAGGTCGGCGTCGGGGCTGAGGGTGGCGATGTGCAGCTCGGGATTTAAAATTTCGACCTCGCCGTCGGCTTTTATGTCCCCGGCTTTCAGCTCGCCCTCGCCGTGGCCCTCTAGGTAGACCGTCTTGACGCCCGGGCTGTGCAACCGCGCCGTGATGCCCTTGATGTTCAGGACGATCTCGGTGACGTCCTCCTTGACGCCGGGAATGGTGGAAAACTCGTGTTGCACCCCGGCGATTTTGATGGTGGTCACCGCCGTGCCAGGGAGGGAGGACAGGAGAATGCGCCGCAGGGAGTTGCCCAGAGTTGTGCCATAGCCGCGTTCCAGCGGCTCGACGATGAATTTGCCGTAGGTCGGATTGCCCGGATCCTCAACGCATTCGATGCGGGGCTTTTCAATTTCGATCATGAAGCGATATAACCCTCCTTCTGCCAAGCCAAAGCCTACCTCATTACCCTTGTGCGCGATTCTGTCGTAAATGGCGGCGATTACTTGGAATACAGCTCCACGATGAGATGCTCCTCGACGGGCAGATCGATATCGTCGCGATCCGGCAACGCGACGACCTTGGCGGTCATGGCGTCACGGTCGAGGGTCAGCCACTTGGGCGGCACGCGGGACGCGTTGGCCTCCAGGGAGGCTTTGATTTTTTCGCTGCTGCGGCTGCGGAGGCGCAGAGAGACCTCGTCGCCGGCCTTGACGAGATAGGAGGGGATGTCAACCTTGTGGCCGTTGACGATAAAATGCCCATGGCCGACGAGCTGGCGCGCCTCGGGGCGCGACATCGCAAACCCCAGGCGATAGACTACGTTGTCCATGCGGGATTCCAAAATGCGCAACAGGTTTTCGCCGGTGACGCCCTTGGTGTTGGCGGCCATGTCGAAATATTTGGAGAATTGGCTCTCCAAGACGCCGTAGTACCGGCGGGTCTTCATTTTCTCGCGCAGCTGGAGGCCGTACTCAGAGTTCTTTTTGCGGCCCTGGCCGTGTTGCCCCGGCGGATAGGCCCGGCGCACGACGCCGCACTTATCGGTAAAGCAACGATCGCCCTTGAGAAAGAGCTTTTGTCCTTCGCGGCGGCACTGGCGGCACACCGCGTCCGTGTATCTTGCCATCAGTTCATTCCTCCTTCGCCTACACGCGCCGTCTTTTGGGCGGGCGGCAGCCATTATGCGGGATGGGGGTCACGTCTTTGATCATGCTGACCTCCAGCCCGGCGGCCTGCAGGGCGCGAATGGCCGCCTCGCGACCGGCCCCCGGCCCCTTGACATAGACCTCCACCGCCTTCAGGCCGTGTTCCATGGCGGCTTTGGCCGCCGTTTCGGCCGCCATCTGGGCGGCGTAGGGCGTGGACTTGCGGGAACCTCGGAAATTGAGCGCTCCGGAGGAGCACCAGGACAAGGCGTTGCCCTGCAAGTCGGTCAGGGTGACCATGGTGTTGTTAAAGGAGGAGCGGATATGCGCCGCGCCCTTCTCAATGTTCTTCTTTTCACGACGTTTACGGGTCGCGGCCCGTTTGGCCTTGGGAGCTGCCATTTGCCTTCCTCCTTACTTCTTCTTGTTGGCGATGGTGCGCTTGGGACCCTTGCGGGTGCGGGCGTTTGTTTTGGAACGCTGTCCGCGCACCGGCAGACCTCTGCGATGGCGCTGGCCCCGGTAGCTTCCGATTTCGATGAGGCGCTTGATGTCCATCGCGACGTCGCGGCGCAGGTCGCCCTCCACCTTGTGTTCCTTCTCAATGTTCTCCCGCAGACGGGCCACCTGATCTTCGGTCAGGTTTTTGACGCGGATCGAGGGATCCACGCCGGTCTGCTTCAAAATCGCGGCGGCCAACGGGCGCCCGATGCCATAAATATGGGTCAGGCCGATATCCACCCGTTTTTCGCGGGGCAAGTCAACGCCGGCAATACGTGCCATAGTTTTTCAAGCACCTCCATAGCATTATCGCCCCTCTTGGGGGAATTTCAGCCTCTCTCAGCCCTGTTTTTGCTTGTGTTTGGGATTTTCGCAAATCACCATGACCCGTCCGTGACGGCGGATGATCTTGCATTTTTCGCAAATCGGTTTGACGCTGGGTCTGACTTTCATGGCGGTTTCCTCCCTGTGAGGGCCTCGTGCCCTCGCGTTTTTCTGCGTTTTGTATGCAAAACCGGCGCTTCAGCCGCGGACAGCGGAAAGCCGTCCAGCGCCGGAAAGGCAGCGATTATCGGGTTATTTCCCGCGCCAGGTGATGCGGCCTCGGGTGAGGTCGTAGGGGGACATTTGCACGGTGACCTTGTCCCCGGGCAGGATGCGGATGAAGTTCATGCGCAGTTTTCCGGAGATGTGGGCCAAAATCTTGTGGCCGTTGGGCAGTTCCACCGAAAACATGGCGTTTGGCAGGGCGTCGAGGACGATACCCTCGGCTTCAATGACATCATCTTTGGCCATACAGACACCTCCGGTTTCAGAAGTCAGAGCGGTTTCGCCAAAACGGACGCCGCCCCGTCGGGGTCACTGGTTGGGATCGGCTTCGCTCTGTGCGCGTTGGGCTATGAAATCGGCCAGGGCGCGGCGGAGCTCGTTGTTGGTGACCTTTTCGCCGGCGCGGAGTTTGAGGGCCACCCGGCTGTCGCTTTCGGCGGCCAGTTCAACGTGTTTTTGCTTCTTGCGCTTGGGCTTTTCCGCCCGGCGGCGCTTGCCGTCGGCCAAGAACAGGAACTCTCCCTCTACGGCGAGGACGACCATGTGATTGCCTGCGTCGTGCCCCCGGAGGGACAGGACGATGTCGGACACCTTCATAGCGGCGTCTCCTCCCAGCGGGTCAGCAGCTCGGGTTCGCCCGCCGTGATGAGGATCGAGTGCTCATAATGGGCCGACAGTTTGCCGTCGGCGGTGACCACCGTCCAGCCGTCTTTTAACACCCGCACCGCTGCGCTTCCGGCGTTGACCATGGGTTCCACGGCGATGGTCATGCCCCGAAGCAGTCTGGGGCCGTGCCCCGGGGGGCCGAAGTTGGGCACTTCGGGATCCTCGTGCAGCTTGCTGCCGACGCCGTGGCCGGTCCACTCCCTGACCAGGGTATAGCCCGCCGCCTCGGCATGGGTTTGCACAGCGTGGGAAATATCGGATACCCGACACCCTTCTCGGGCGCGGGCCGCCGCCTGGTAAAAGGATTCCCGGGTCACCCGGATGAGCCGCAGGGCCTCGTCGGACACCTGCCCCACCGGGAAGGTGGCCGCCGCGTCGCCGTAAAAACCGTTCCAAACGGCCCCCACGTCGATGCTGACGATGTCGCCCTCCCGCAAAACCCGGCTACCGGGGATGCCGTGGATGACCTCCCGGTTGACCGACACGCAGACCGCGCCGGGAAAGCCGTTGTAGCCCAGGAATGCCGGGATGGCCCCGCTTTTCTCGATGACCCGGCGCAGGGCGCTGTCCACCTGTTTGGTGGTGATACCCGGGGCGACGATCCGCTTGGCTTCGGCCAGGGCCTGGCCGGTGATCTCGCCGGCGCGGCGCATGGCGTCGATCTCCCGGGGGGACTTGACCTGTATCATGCCTCGATCCCCAGGGCTTCCAGGCATCGGGCGGTGATCTTGGCGATGTCGTCCCGGGCGGGCACGGCGATGAGCTTATCCCGGCCCTCGTAATACCCCTTGAGAGGTTCGGTGTTTTCGTGGTAGACGGTCAGCCGGGCGCGGACGGTTTCGGGGTTGTCATCCTCCCGGCGGAACAGCGCGCCCCCGCAGGCGTCGCACACGCCTTCGGTTTTGGGGGGCTTGCTCTCCACATGGTAGGCGTTGCCGCAAGTCTTGCAACTGCGGCGACCGGCCATGCGGTTTTCGATGTCCTCGTCGGGCACCTCGAGGCTGAGGGCGGCGTCAATGGCGACGCCGATGGCGTCCAGGGCCTCGGCCTGGGCCAGGGTGCGGGGGAAGCCGTCGAGAATGAACCCCTCGGCGCAGTCGGGCTCTTTCAGGCGTTCCCGGATGAGATCGACAATCAGGCTGTCGGGCACCAGCTGCCCGGCGTCGATGTAGCCCTTGGCGGAGGCCCCCAGGGGAGCGCCCCGCCGGATGGCCTCTCTGAGCATATTCCCGGTGGAAACGCAGGGCACGCCAAGGCGCTTTGTCAGCGCCTCGGCTTGCGTACCCTTTCCCGAACCGGGAGAGCCAAGAAGAATAATGTTCACAGAAAAACCCCTTGTATCCTTGCAACTCCTAATTAAAAATTAATAATTAAGAATTGTGGCGCCGCTGCGCGGCGATTCATTATCATTGCTTACTCTAAGAAGCCTTTGTAGTGGCGCATGAGCATTTGGGCTTCGATGGCTTTGACGGTTTCCAGGGCGACGCCGACCACGATGAGAACCGAGGTGCCGCCCATGGCCAGGCCGCTGATGCTGAAGACCGCGCCGGTGACGGTGGGCAGGAGGGCGATGATGCCCAGGAAGATGGCCCCGAATAAGGTTATCTTACCCAGCACCTTCTTGATGAAGTCGGCGGTGGGGCGGCCTTGGCGGAAGCCGGGGATGGAACCGCCGTTCTGCTTGAGGTTGTTGGCGATTTCCACGGGGTTGAACTGAATCGAGGTATAGAAGTAGCTGAAGCCGATGATCAGCAGGAAGTAGATCACGCTGTACAGGGGGGCGCTGGGGCCGAACCAGGTGTTGAAGGCGCTGTTCTGCCCCGCGCCGAAGAACATGGCGATGGTGGCCGGGAAGGAGGCGATGGACTGGGCGAAGATGATGGGCATGACGCCCGACATGTTGACCTTCAGGGGCAGATGCGTGCTCTGCCCGCCGTAGAGACGGCGGCCCACCACCCGTTTGGCGTACTGCACCGGAATGCGGCGCTCGGACTGGGTGATGAAGACGATGAAGCCCACCAGCAGCAACGCGCCGGCTATGGCCAGGGGGATGATCAGCCAGGAGGTCTGGCCGCTGACGAACACGCCTTCGTATGTCTCGGTCACAATGCTGGGCATACGGGAGACGATAGAAGCAAACAGAATGATGGAGATGCCGTTGCCCACGCCGAACTCGGTGATTTGCTCACCCAGCCACATGATGAAGGCGGAACCGGCGGTGAAGGTCGTGATGATGATGACGGCCATCCACAGGGAGGTGTCGGTGACGATAGCCTGCCCGTCCGCGGTGTTGCCCCGGAGCATCATGTAATAGGCGAAGCCCATGAGAAGGCCGAGGGCCACCGTGACGTAACGGGTGATGGCGGCGATCTTCTTGCGGCCTTCCTCGCCGCCTTCCTTCTGCAGGCGCTCCAGCGCCGGAATGCCGACGGTGAGCAGCTGCATAATGATGGAGGCGTTGATGTAGGGCTGGATGGACAGGGCGAAGATGGTGCCCCGGGAGAGGGCGCCGCCGGACAGCAGGTTTTGCAGTCCGAAAATGGTGTCGCCCCAGTCGGCGTTAAAAAGCTGCTCCAAAATGGTCGGATCGATGCCGGGCACCGGAATGTTGGCGCCGAAGCGATAGATGAGCAGGGCGAACAGCGTAAAGAGCAGCTTGCGCCGCAGATCAGGGATACGCCACGCGTTGCGAACCGATTCCAACACGGTTAGACCACCTCCGCCTTTCCTCCCAGGGATTCAATCTTGGCGGCGGCGCCTTTGGAGAAGGCCTGCGCCCGAACGGTCAGCTTTTTGGTAAGCGCTCCGGTGTCCAGCACCTTGAAGCCGTACTTGCACTGCTTGACAATGCCGCGCTCCTCCAACTCGCCCAGGGTCACCACAGCGCCGTTGTCGAAGGACTCCAGGCTGGACAGGTTGACCTCGGTGAGAGGTTTGGCGAAGATGTTGACAAAGCCCCGCTTGGGCAGACGGCGCGCCAAGGGCATCTGGCCGCCCTCAAAGCCGCGCTTGCGGGAGTAACCGGAACGGGCCTTCTGGCCCTTGTGCCCCCGGCCGGACGTCTTGCCGGCGCCCGAACCATGGCCGCGCCCCACCCGGAAGCGATCCTTGACAGCTCCTTCGGCCGGGGAAAGTTCATGCAGTTTCATAGCGCGTCTCCTCCTCAGGCTTGATCCGTCACGGAAACCAAATATCCGATGTGGTGCAGCTTGCCCTGGGTGGCATCGTTGTCCGGCTGGAGGGTCTCGTCGCCGGGACGTTTGAGGCCCAGGGAAATGGCGGTGGCGATATGGGATTTCTTCCGGCCGTTCAGGCTCTTGACCAGTTTGATCCTCTTCTTTTTGACGATTGCAGCAGGCATGTTTCAGCCCTCCTTAGCGCAGGATACTGCCCGGGGCGCGGCCGCGCACACGGGCGACCCCTTCCAGGCTCTTGAGGGATTTGAGACCCTCGAAGGTGGCGGTGACGACGTTTTGCGGGTTGTTGGAGCGCAGGCTCTTGGTGCGCACGTCCCGGATGCCGGCCATCTCCATGACGGCGCGCACCGGGCCGCCGGCGATGACGCCGGTGCCTTCGGCGGCCGGTTTGATGACCACGAGGCCGGCGCCGAACACGCCGAGCACCTCATGGGGGATGCTGGTGCCCTTGAGGTTGACGGTCACCAGGTTTTTCTTGGCGTCCTCAATCCCCTTGCGGATGGCGTCGGGCACTTCGGAGGCCTTGCCCAGGCCGAAGCCCACCGTGCCGTTGCCGTCGCCCACGACGACCAGCGCGGAAAATTTGAAGATACGACCGCCCTTGACCGTCTTGGCCACGCGGTTGAGCGCGACGACCTTTTCTTGCAGTTCCAAGGCCGACGGATCCAATTTCGCAGTTCTCGGCATTCCCCTTCTCCTCCTCAAAAAGCCAGGCCGCCCTCACGGGCGCCTTCGGCCAGCTCTTGCACTCGTCCATGGTAGAGGTAGCCGCCGCGATCAAAAACCACTGTGGTCACGCCAACCGCTTTGGCGCGTTCGGCCAAGAGTTTGCCGACCTGACGGGCGGCGCCCTTGTTGCCGCCGGGGCCTTCAACGGCTTTGTCCTGGGACGAGGCCGCGGCCAGCGTCACGCCTTTCGCGTCGTCGATGAGCTGGGCGTAAATGTGGTTGAGGCTACGGAATACGTTCAGACGGGGACGGTCCGCCGTCCCGGAGATGGCGGCGCGAACCCGTTTATGCCGCCGCTTGCGCTGCGCCTCGGTGTTGGGTCTGGTAACCATAACGCGCCTCCTCCTTATTTCTTCTTGCCGCCGGCCTTGCCCTCTTTGCGGCGAATGACTTCGGTGTTGTATTTGATGCCTTTGCCCTTGTAGGGCTCGGGGGGACGTTTCTCACGCACTTCGGCGGCGAACTGGCCGACCTTTTGCTTGTCCCTGCCCAGGATGATGATCTTGTTGGGGGCGGGCACCTGGATGGAGATGTCTTCGTTCTCCTGCATGATGACCTGATGGGAATACCCCAGGTTCATGATCAGCTGGGTGCCTTGCTTTTGGGCGCGGTAGCCCACGCCGTTGATGTCGAGTTCCTTTTTGAAGCCCTCGGTGACGCCGTGCACCATGTTGAACAGCAAGGCCCGGGTCAGTCCGTGGAGGGCCTTGTTCTGCTTGGACTCGCTGGGCCGGGTGACTGTGAGGACGTCTCCGTCCCGCTCAAACCCCATGGACGGGTGCAGTGTCTGGGTGAGGGTTCCCTTGGGTCCCTTTACGGTGACCAGGTTTCCTTCGTCGATGGTCACTTCCACACCGGCGGGGATGGTGACGGGCATTTTGCCAATACGCGACATTTTCCTTCCCCTCCCTTACCAGACAAAGGCAAGCACTTCGCCGCCCACATGGCTGGCGCGTGCTTTCTTGTCGGTCATGATGCCTTTGGACGTGGAGATGACGGCGATACCCAGGCCGCGCAGGACGCGGGGCAGTTCATCGGCGCCAGCGTACACCCGCAGGCCGGGCTTGGAGACACGGCGCAGACCGGTGATGGCCTGTTCCTTGCCGCCCACGTACTTCAGGGCGACGCGCAGGATACCCTGTCCCCCCGCGCCGGCGAGCTGCTGGACGTTTTTCACATAGCCTTCCTCCAAGAGGATGTCGGCAATGGCGCGTTTGAGGTGAGAGGCGGGGATGTCAACGGTGTCGTGCCGCGCCGCGTTGGCGTTGCGGATGCGGGTGAGCATATCGGCGACCGGATCGGTGATTTGCATTCAATTTACCTCCTGTGTCAGAGGTTAGAAGTCAGAGGTT
>JAITQI010000039.1 GCA_031289065.1 Oscillospiraceae bacterium | reverse complement strand
TGTTGACGCCCCGCTCCAGCGCGTGTCGGGCGTCTTCGCCGAACAGAATTTCTTTGGGCATAAGTTTCAATCCTCCCTCAAATTTGATGCGTTTTACTCGACGACGGCCAGGATGTCGTTTTGCCGGACGATGGTCATCTCTTCGCCGTCGATCTTGACCTCGGTGCCGGAATACTTGCTGGTGATCACGTGATCCCCCGCCTTGACGTACATGACAATGTCCTTGCCTTCGACATTGCCGCCGGGGCCCACGGCCAGCACTTCGGCCACCTGGGGCTTTTCCTTGGCGGAACCCGCCAGGATGATGCCGCTCTTGGTGGTCTCCTCGCTCTCGAGCAACTTGATGACAACTCTGTCGGCCAGCGGTTTGAGCTTCATAAAGATCCTCCTTCGGTTGATCGGTTTAGCACTCTTAGCACTCTGATGCTTGGAGTGCCAATTTCCAATCATTAGAATACCCGTTTTTGCCGGAATGTGCAACGCTCGCCAACAGGGAAAAACAGCCGTATTCCGGAGAATACGGCTGTCAACATGAATTAATTCTCGATTTGTCCAGAAAGCTCATCTTTTCTCCTGTTCTCTTCAAAACACAAAAAAGAGTCCCCACACCAGGATACCCCGTCCGGGACGAGGAAGCGCAGCTTGAGGGGGGACAGGGAGAACACCACCCGTTCGGCGGTGAGAATTTCCCCGTCCAGGTTGACCGCCTCGGGCCGTCCGCAGCGAATTTCCATCCGCCGCCCCCGGGCGTAGGTGAATACCTGCGGCATGTCCCGGTGCCGCCCTTTGGCGAATTTGCCGATCAACCGGGCCAGCGTGAACACCGAAATCGACTTGGCGGTCAGAAAATCCAGCTGCCCGTCGTCCGGCTGGGCCTCGGGGAGGGGATTGTAGCCGCCGCCGTAATACCGTCCGTTGGCCGCCACCAGCAGCGTAAAACGGTGCCCCGGTTGCCGGACGCCGTCGATATACACCTCATAGGGCCGGTGGATGCCGCGAAACAGGTTGTACACCACCGACAGGTCGTAGGCCCGCTTGGCCGGGATATGCCCCAGCCGCCGGAACCGGCTCATCTCGGCGGCCACCCGGGCGTCAAAGCCCACCGAGGCGATGTTGAGAGCGCAGCGCCCGTTGACGTCGATCAGGTCGAAGGATACCGCCCGCCCGTCCAGCAGGGCGGGCAGGTCGTCAAACCGGGCCGCCCCCGGGCCGAAAATCTTGATGAAATCGTTGCCCGACCCCAGGGGGTAGTGGGTGACCGCCACATGGGAAAGGCCCGCCGCCGCCCCCGCGACCTCGTTGAGGGTGCCGTCGCCCCCGCAGGCGTACACCCGCCAATCGGCCCCGTCGGCCACATGGGCGGCCGCCAGCTCGGCGGCGTGCCCCCCGTGGGCGGTGAAGACAATTTGGTAGTCACAGCCCCTCGGCGCCATACAGCCTCGAATGGCCTCGACCCGCTCCGCCGCGCGGTCGGCGTTGCCCGAACCGGGGTTGATGATGAACAAATGCTTTGTGGGCATGGGAAACACCACATTCCGAAAAGATGTCGAAAAAGGCAAACCCGGGGCGGCGGGCCGTCATTGTTTCAGGATCAAAAACAGCCCCCCAATCACGCGTTACGAAGGAAGGTCGCCTTCCAGCTGCCGCTTGTGCGCCGCCGCCACAAAGTCCCGAAACAGGGGATGGGGACGGCCCGGCCGGGATTTGAACTCAGGGTGAAACTGCACCCCGATAAACCACGGGTGCCCCGACAACTCGACGATCTCCACCAGGTGCCGGTCGGGGGACAGGCCGGACAGGGTCAGGCCGTGGGCCTCCAGCGTCGCCCGGAAGCTGTTGTTGACCTCGAAGCGGTGCCGGTGGCGCTCCTGGATGACCGCCTCGCCGCCGTAGCATTGGGCGGCCAGCGTGTCCGAAGCCAGGGCGCAGGGGTACAGGCCCAAGCGCATGGTGCCGCCTTTTTGCATGACCTTTTCCTGTTCGGGCATGAGGTAGATAACCGGGGCGGGCGTGTCGGGGTCGAACTCGGTGGAATGGGCGCCGGGCAGGCCGCACACATGCCGGGCGAACTCAATGACCGCCATTTGCAGCCCCAAACAGATGCCCAGGAAGGGCACGCCCCGGGACCGGGCGTATCCGGCGGCCAGGATCTTGCCCTCGATGCCCCGGTCGCCGAAGCCGCCCGGGATCAGGACGCCGTCGGCCCCCCGGAGGGTGTCGGCCACGTTTTCCGCCGAGATGTCCTCAGAGTTGACCCACAGGATGTTGACCTTGACCCCCGACTCGATGCCACCGTGGGTCAGCGCCTCGGCCACGCTCAGATAGGCGTCGTGGAGGGTGACGTATTTGCCCACCAGGGCGATGTTCACCGTGCGCTGGCAGGCATGCAGGCGCACCAGCGTCTCCCGCCAGCTCACCAGGTCGGGGGTGGCCGGGGGCAGCCCCAGCCGACGGCAGACCACCGCGTCCAGCCCCTCGTCGTGGAGCATGATGGGGATTTCGTACAGGGAGGCGGCGGTGCGGTTTTCGATGACACATTCCGCCGGGACGTTGCAAAACAGCGCCACCTTGGCTTTAATGTCCCCCTCCAGGGCGTAGTCGGTGCGGCAGACGATGATGTCCGGCTGAATCCCCAGGCCGAGCAGTTCCTTGACCGAGTGCTGGGTGGGCTTGCTCTTGGCCTCCCGGGAACCGGGCAGATGTACGATGAGAGAGACATGGATGTACAGCACGTTCTCCTTGCCCACCTCCACCGACAGCTGGCGGATGGCCTCCAGGAAGGGCTGGCTCTCGATGTCGCCCACCGTGCCGCCGATTTCGGTGATGACCACGTCGGTGTTGTCCCGCCCGACCCGGTAGATGCAGTCCTTGATTTCATTGGTGATGTGGGGGATGACCTGCACGGTGCCCCCCAAGAAGTCCCCCGAACGTTCCCGGGACAGGATGGACCAGTAGACCTTGCCGGCGGTGACGTTGGAACCGGCGCTCAGGCTCTCGTCGATGAAGCGCTCGTAGTGGCCCACGTCCAGGTCGGTCTCCGCCCCGTCGTCGGTGACGAACACCTCCCCGTGCTGGTAGGGGCTCATGGTACCGGGATCCACGTTGAGATAGGGGTCGCATTTTTGCAGTGTGACCCGAAGGCCCCGGGCCTTGAGCAG
This sequence comes from Oscillospiraceae bacterium, assembly GCA_031289065.1. Lineage (GTDB taxonomy): Bacteria > Bacillota > Clostridia > Oscillospirales > UBA929 > JAIRTA01. The sequence continues at coordinate 2,901 of JAITQI010000039.1, read as the reverse complement.
TCGCCCCAAGCTGGCCGCCGTAATGCCCTTGCCCAGCCCGGACACCACGCCGCCGGTGACGAAAACGTACTTGACCGCCATTGTCGAACCTCTCCCCGCACGAAATTTTTTGTCTTTTTAACCTTTTTATTGTAACCCCATTGGCAGATTCGGTCAAGTGTGATAATATAATTGCGGTCATCTTTTTTGAGATTTTTCCTTGTGGGGGGTCGGAATGAAACGCTTTCTACTTTTCTGTTTGTGCGCGGCCCTGTTGCTGGGCGGCTTGGGTTTTCGGGCGGAAGCCGCGCCGGGAGAGGTGTTTTTCGCGGCGGTGGACTACGAGGTGTTGCCCCTTGCCGACGCCGGGATGCCCTACCGCTCCGCCGCCGGGGTGGTCTACGCGCCCCTGTCGGTTCTCACGGTGAGCGCCACCGGCATTTTCTCCTCCCAGACCGACACGGGACGCCTGGTCACGCTGTTCGCGCCGGGCAACAAAATCCTCACCTTCGACCTGGACGCCGGTCTGGCTTATGACAGCGAGAAGCAGTACGCCTACAGGGCCATACGCCTCGACGGGCGAGCCCTCCTGCCCATGGACGCCGTGTGTTCCTACTTCAATCTCTCCTACGGCGTCCTCACCTCGGAGTACGGCCCGCTTTTGCGCCTGCGCGTGCGCACCCAGCAGAACACCGACGACAATTTCCTCTACACGGTAAAGGCGACCCTGGCCGACCGCTACCAAAAATATGTGGCCGCCCACACGCCGGACGTCTCGACGCCCCCCTCCGGCGCGCCGCCGACGCCCCCCTCCGCCCCGCCGCCTCCCACGCCAACGCCCGCGCCGCGCATCGTGTACCTCACCTTTGACGACGGCCCCACCTCCGGCAACACAGACGGCATTCTGGACCTGCTGGATCAGTACGGCGTCAAGGCCACCTTCTTCGTGCTGGGCACCAATATGCGCAAAAACGAGAAGTCCATCCGCCGCATGGTCGGCTCGGATCACGTCGTCGGCCTGCACAGTTACACCCACCAAAAGGAACTCTTTTACGCCTCCTCGGCGGCCATGCTCGACGAGCTGGAGCGCACCAACGACCTGCTGGCCCGCCTCACCATGACCCGCACCCGGTTGGTGCGGGTGCCCTATGGCAGCAACCCTCATATGACGGAGGCGCTGTGCGAGGCCATGTCCGACGCGGGCTACCGCTTCTGGGACTGGAACCTGGACGGGGATCAGACCTCCCGCAAGACCCCGGAGGCCATCGCCGCCGGCGTCATCAGCGACCTGCAAAGCGCCAACCAGGTCTGGCCGGCCATTATCCTGCTCCACGACCGGGAGGCGACGGTCAAGGCGCTCCCCGCCATCCTCCAGTACATGACAAACCAAAACTACACGTTTGTCACCTGCACCGAGAGCGAACGGCCCTACAACTACAAAAAATGGATTAAATAACGACGCCGCGGCGAAGGGGAGGTGGGGCGATGTCGTCTCTGGCGTTGCGTGTGCTGGCCCTGTCCACGATGCTCATCGACCATCTGGGATTTGTATTTTATCCCCTGTTGCCCCTGCCCGTCTTTTTGGCCATGCGCGTGGTGGGGCGGCTGTCCATGCCCATTTTCTGTTTCCTCATTGCCGAGGGGTATTATCACACCCGCAGTGTCGGGCGCTACATCGGGCGGCTGATACTGCTGGCGGTGGTGGCCGAATTGCCTTACGACCGGGTCTTTTCCGGGGGGCAGAGCTGGTTTAACATCGTCGACCAGAATGTCCTGTTCACCCTGGCCCTGGGTCTGCTGGCCATCCACATGTGCGACGCCTTCCTGCTGCGGGGCGCACGCGGATCGGCGCTTCTCAGCGTCATGCTGTGCGCCGGGCTGGCCCAGTTCATGCGCGCCGGGTACGGCATGTTTGGCGTGCTGTTCATCTTCGTCTTCTACTGCTTCCGGGACCGTCCGGCCCGGAAAGCGGCCGCCTTTTTGGGCCTCTGCCTGACCTTCGGCCTGTTTGAGTACCTGGCCGAGGGCGTGGATCTCTATTGGGCGGTCGTTCTGGCCGGGGCGGCGGCGGCCATCCTGCCCATCCTGTTCTTCAACGGCCAAAGAGGCCGGGGCGGCAAGCTCGCCCAGTCCGTCTTTTACCTGTTCTATCCGGTGCATCTGGCCCTCCTGGCGCTGTTTGCGCCGATATAAGGCCCCTCGCCGATTCTTTTGCTTGACAGCGGTCTTCCCGCTCATATATAATATTCATATTGCGGACAAGTGGCCGCGTGATTCTGACCAAGGTGGTGTCTCCATTGATTCAGACTTATCAGCCCAAAAAACGGCAGCGCGCCAAGGAACACGGTTTCCGCAAGCGCATGTCCACCAGAAACGGCCGCCGTGTGCTGGCCCGTCGGCGCGCCAAGGGCCGAACCTCCCTGTCGGCCTGATTCTCATGCGTTTCACCCAATCCCTGCGCGAGAACCGCGACTTCCGGCGTCTGTACGCCAGGGGGCGGACGACGGCGGGCGGTCTGCTGGCCGTCTATGTCCGCCCCAACCGTACCGGCGGCAACCGGCTCGGGTTGACCGTCAGCGGCAAGCTGGGCGGCGCGGTGGTGCGCAACCGCGTCCGCCGTCGGCTCAAGGAGGCGTACCGTCTGCGGGAGGCCTCCCTCCTGTCCGGATTCGATTTGGTGGTGGTCGCCCGCTCTCGGGCGGTGACCGCCTCCTATTGGGAGTTGGACAGGGAACTGGCCCGGCTGCTCGCCCGCATGGGCGTGTCGAGGCCCAAGCCATGAAGCGGCTGCTGCTGGCCTGTATCCGGTTTTACCGCGCCCGCCTGTCGCCCCACACCCCGCCCGCCTGCCGGTACATCCCCACCTGTTCCGAGTACGCGTTGCAGGCCATTGAAAAATATGGCGCGGCGCACGGCGGTTTT
>JAITQI010000169.1 GCA_031289065.1 Oscillospiraceae bacterium | reverse complement strand
CCGCCTTCTCGGCCCGGGTGAGGGCATAGGCCCCCGGTTGGGAGGACAGCACCAGCGACAGCCGCCCCGGCCCGAACCCCTCGGCCCGTTCCGCGTCGATGAGGGCCTGCAAATTGGTGCCGCCGCCGGAGACCAGCACGGCGATGTTCACCGGCCCGCCGCTTACCACAGGGCGATCCTCTCGTCGCCCCGGCGGACGACCCCGATCAGGTAGGGGCGCTCGCCCGCCTCGACGAGCGTGTTCATGGCCTCCCCCGTGTCCCGCTTGTCCACGGCCAGCACCATGCCGACGCCCATGTTGAAGGTGTTGAACATGTCCCGAATTTCGACGCCGCCTTCCCGCTTGATGATGGCGAAGATGGGGTGTTCGGGGAAGCTGTGGGGCTCGATGGCGGCGCACAGGCCGGGGGGCAGCATCCGAGGGATATTCTCGATGAACCCGCCGCCGGTGATATGCGCCGCGCCCTTGACGGTCACCCGGCGGGCCAGGGCCAGCAGAGAACGGACATAGAGGCGGGTGGGCTTGAGGAGTTCCTCGCCCAGGGTGCAGCCCAGCTCGTTGTAGTGGCGGCTCAGAATGCGCTCGGTCTCGCCGAAGACCCGGCGCAGCAGGGAAAACCCGTTGGAATGCACGCCGGAGGAGGACAGGCCGATGAGCACGTCCCCCTCCGCGATTTTTTTGCCGTCGATCAGCCGGTCGCGCTCGACAAGGCCGACGCAGAAGCCCGCCAGGTCGTATTCGTCAACCGGCATAAGGCCGGGGTGTTCGGCGGTCTCCCCCCCGATGAGGGCGCACCCGGCCTGGCGGCACCCCGCCGCGACGCCGGACACAAGGGCGGCGATCTTCTCCGGCTTATTCTGGCCGCAGGCGATGTAGTCCAAAAAAAACAGCGGCGCCGCCCCGGAACACACCACGTCGTTGGCGCACATGGCCACACAGTCGATGCCAATCGTGTCGTGTTTGTTCAGGACAAACGCCAGCTTGACCTTGGTGCCCACCCCGTCGGTGCCCGACACCAAAACCGGGTGCTTGATCCCGGTGAGGTTGGGGGCGAACAGCCCGCCGAACCCGCCGAATTCCCCGATGACCCCATCGGTAAAGGTGGACTCCACATGCTTCTTCATCAGGGCCACCGCTTTGTACCCGGCCTCCACGTCAACCCCGGCCTTCGCGTATGCGTCGCTCATAGTCCCTTCATCCCCTTCTCTTTCGTCGCGGAAAATTGACAATTGGGAACCTCTCAATATCTAAAACGCTTTTATCCGCCGCCTTCAGCGGGGAAAATCCTGGTTAACAGCGGGACTGAATTGTCAATGATTCGTCGTTGTCAATTTGAGGGCGTCGTCTGCTTTGCGGACGGCGTCCGCCATGCTGTCTTTGTGGGCCGCCAGTTTCTTCGCCAGAGCCTCATCGAACACCGCCAGAATCTGTATGGCCAGCAGAGCGGCGTTGTCCGCGCCGTCTATGGCCACGGTGGCCACGGGGACGCCTTTGGGCATCTGCACGGTGGCCAGCAGGGCGTCCAGCCCGTCCAGGGTTGAGGACTTGACCGGCAGACCGATGACCGGCAGGGTGGTTTGGGCGGCCAGCGCCCCGGCCAGGTGGGCGGCCTTGCCCGCCGCCGCGATGAGGACTCCGAAGCCCTCTTCCCGGGCCGAGCGAGCGAAGGCGGCGGTCTCCCCGGGGGTGCGGTGGGCCGACATGACCCGGGCCTCCCAGGGCACCCCGAAGGCGGTCAAGGTGTCAACGGCGGGCTGCACCGTCTTCAAATCGCTCTGCGAGCCCATGATAACGGCCACTTTTTTCATCTTTACAGCACGCCTTTCTCTTTCAAAATCGCCACCATCTGGGCCACCCGGGCGTCCCAGGAGGACTCCCGGCCGTAGTGAATCCGCTGGCGGGTCATCCAGGGGTTGCGCTCGGCCAGCGCCTTTTCGCAGGCGGCCAAAAAGTCCTCCGGGTCGCCCGCGATGTACACCGCGTCGGCGTAATCGTTTACCTGCTCGGGTTGAGGGGTGGACACGATGGGTTTGCCGGTGGCCAAATACTCGTAAAACTTCAGGGGGCTCACGTCCCGGGACAGGTCCCCCGCCCGGAACAGGTTCAGGCAGACGTCAAACCGGGCGAGATAGCGGGGTAGCTCCTTGTGCGGCTTGAGGCCCAGCAGGTGGATGTTGGGCCTCTGGCGCAGGGGTGTGACGTCCACGTCGGGCAGGGGCTCCCCGATGAAGACAAAGGACCAGTCCGGCCGGGCGTCGGCGGCGTAGAGCACCAAATCCAGATCGACACAGGGCTGGAGCATCCCCACGAAGCCGAACACGGGGTTTTGGATGTTGAACATGTCGTCCGGGAAGGTCAGCCCGTCTCCGGCGGCTTGGTTGAATAGCTCGAAGTTGGCCCCGTTGGGCACCAGGTAGGTGTTCTCATTGAGGGGGCGCAGGGTGTCGTAGAGGCCCCGGGCGGTGGCGAAGACCACATCGGCCCGGGCGGCCAGATCCCGCTCCATCTGATCCACCACCTCCGGGGTCATCAGGCCCCCGTAGGCCGAGTGCCTGTCCACGCAGTCGTACACCAGCGCCTTGTGGGGCACCAGGTCCAGCAGGTCGGCGGCCACCGGGCTGTAACACCAGAGCACCACGTCAAAAAAGCCGTGGGAGGCCATCACCTTGCGGATATAGCGGGCCTGCACCCGCTGGTTGAGGCGGTTGATGCGCCGGTACTTGTTGTACATCGGCCAGACCGGGGGGGTGGCGTAGACGGTCAGCGCGTCGGAGACCGGATCCCCCTCTTGGCGGAAGGCCAGCATCCGGGCCAGCGTCCGAGGGTCTTTGAGGGGGGCCGCCCGACTGACCGGCGGCTCGAAATACAGCACCCTGTGCCCCTTCATCCGCCCCATGACCTGCTGCTTGCGGGTGGGGACGGGGTACCAGTTGGTCGTGGACAGGCAGATTATTCTCGCCATGAGCTTTCCTCCAACATCTCCCGCAGGACCTCGACATTCCGCGCCTCGAGCTCCCGCAGGCGGGCCACCGCCGCCAGACGCGCCGCCCGCTCGTCCCCCTCGGCCATCGCTTGGTCGATCAGGCGGCACAGGGTGGGCGCGTCCGCGGAGGCGAAGGGTGTGTACAGCTTCTGCCCCATGTAGCGCAAAAAGGCGGTGACCTTGTCGTCATAGGCGACGCCCACCAGGGGCAGGCCCTGCCCCGAGGCGAAAATCAGGGCGTGCAACCGCATGGCCACCACCGCCCGGCACCGGCCCAGCAGGCCGATGACGTCCCCCGCGGGCCCGGTGCGGGACAGGAGGTGGTACTCCCCCTTTACCTTGCGGGCGACAATCGACGACGCCCCCACGTCCCCCCGCTTCTCGATGGGGATGAACAGGGGGGTCAGGCCGTATTTCTCCTGGGCATAGTCGGCGGCGGCGGCGAAGGCGTCGGCCCGGGCCTCGAACCCGGGCCAGCGGCGCAGGGAAAAGGCGATATAATTCCCCCCGATGGGGATGTCCTGGGCCAACAGGAGGCTGTCCACCCGCACCGACGACGAGGGGCGCAGCACCAGCGCCGGGTCGGCCGACAGCACGAGGCGGGGTTTGGTCACCTTTAGGCGCTCCAAATCCCGCAGGGAGCTGTCCTCCCGGAGGGTGACCGTGTGGACGTGTTTGTTGAGCACTCGGGCGGTCAGACGGCGGCTGAAGCCCCCGGACAGCGGCCCGACGCCGCAGCCGTACATGAGCACCCGCGCCCCAAGACGGGCGGACAGGGCGATGACCCCCAGATAGTACCACAGGGAGCGGTTAGAGGTCACGTTTTGAATGAGACTGCCGCCGCCGGACAGCAGCAGGGCCGCCCGGCGCAGGGCGCCCCAGACGCCGAAGAGGTTGAAGGTGTGTACGGCGTCCGCCCCGAAGGTGCGCCGGGTCTGGCGGGGGTTGCGGGACACCACCGTCACCGGCCGGTCGGGGTCGATGGCGCGCAGTTCCCGCAGGATGCCCTCCAGGATGGCGTCGTCCCCGGCGTTGTTGCGCCCGTAGGCGCCGCAGATCACCACCCGGTCCCGGGCGCGGGGGGGGCGTTTGTCCCGCCGGAGGATCACCCGGTAGATGCCCATCTGGGTGTCCAGCATGTTGTCGATGGAAAACGCCACCGAGGCTTTGTTAAACAGGCGGCGGCCCATGTCGGCCCGCAGGGCTTCGCCGCCGTACAGGGCGCGGAGGCGGTCGGCCAGCGTCCCGGCGTCCCCGGGGCGGATGAGGTAGCCGTTGACCCGGTCGTCAATGAGGGCCGAAATGCCCCCCACTCTGGTGGCCACGGTGGGCAGTTTGGCCCTGACCCCCTCCAGGAGGGCATAGGGGAAGGTTTCGGTCAGGGAGGTCAGGACGTTAATGTCGATGGCGCTGTAAAAGGGGGCCATGTCGTCCAGCCAGCCGGCGAAGAAGACGCGGTCGGGCAGATTCGCCTCCCGGGCCTGGGCCTCCAGTTTGGCCCGCAACTCCCCCTCGCCGGCGATGACCAGCTTCAGGCCGGGGCAGTCGGCCGCCGCTCCGGCGAAGGCCCTGAGCAGGGTGGCCATGTCCTTGACCAGGGACAGCCGAGCGGCGATGCCCACCAGGACGTCCCCCGGGGACACGAAAAACCCCCGCTCGGCCCAAAAGGCCTCTCTGTCCACCACCGGGGAGGGCTGGGAAAAGTCCAGGCCGTTGTAAACAGTGAACAAGCGGCTGGGGGAAAACCCCCGGTCGCACAAAATATTTGTCATGCGCCGGGAGACCCCGATGCGGTAATCCAACCGGCGCAGCGCCCATTTGTTGAGGGTGCCGTAGGTCAGCCGGGCCAAGGGGCGCCCCAGATAATCGTGGCGGTAGTCCGAGTGAATGGTGGAGACGGTGGGCACCCGGATGCGGCGGGACAGCAACCCGGCCATCAGGTTGCCCCGGGAACCGTGACTGTGTACAATGTCGTATCCGCCTTCCCACACCAAGGTTTCCAGGGCGGCCAGGGTGGAACGGACGCCGCCGTCCAACACGGTCAGCGGAATACCGCAGGCCCGCGCCTCGTCGGCAAACGGCCCTTCGGTAAAGGTGACCAGGCGGATATCCGCACGGGACAGCAGGCCGGACAACAAAGACAGCACATGGGTCTTCGCGCCGCCCACATCCCCGCCGCTGATCAGATGCAAAACCCTCATCGGTTCGGTTTCCAAATTTCACACACTCCGCCCCGCAAATTCGGCACTTGTCAAAGCGCACATAATATTATACAATGTTACTTGGTAATGGGTCAAGGGAATCCGGACGCGGAAGACAGAAAAAAGAGGACGGGGCCCAAAAACAGGTTCCCCCCTTCGCTCTGTCCTCCGGGCAAAACAAGTTAAAGTCAAAAAGATAAGAAGGAAAAGAGTATGGACATGGCAAAACTTTTTCTGGAAAAGGTGACCTCTCCGCTGAGGGATAAGCGGGCGGACACCAATGTGCGGGACTATGTGAAAGAACTGTTGGCCAGCCAGTCGCTGCCGCCGGAGGAATTGGCCGCCCTGCAACGCGTCCGGCTGGAAGCCCTCCTGCGTGTGTGCGCCGAGACGGTGCCGGCCTACCGTCTGCCCGAGGACGAAACGGCGGATACCCCCGCCGCCTTTTGGAAGACCGTCCGCCCGCTGACCCGCGCCGCCCTGCGCAATCACGGCGGGGACTATTTGGCGGCCGGGGCGGACAGGGAGACCCTCATCCCCGCCATGACCGGCGGCACCTCCGGCCCCCCGGCGCGGTTCTTTACGGACCGGGTCACGGCGGAGCGCCATGAGGCCGCCCGTCAGCGCGGGCTGTCCTGGTGGGGCGTGAAGCCGGGCAGCCGGGGCGCGGTGCTCTGGGGCAGCCCCCGGGAGTGGGAGCGGTTCGGCGGCAAGGAGGCCCGCCGCCGGGAATGGTGGCTCAAGGACAGGTTGGTTCTCCCGGCCTGCCCCCTGCGGGCCGCCGATATGGCCGAGCACATCCGGAAGCTCAACCGTTTCCGCCCGGCGTACATCATGGGCTATGCCTCTTCCCTGTACGCCTTCGCCCAGCGCATGGAGGCCAAGGGGCTGATTTTGGACTTCACCCCCAAGGTGGTTTTGTCGGCCTATGAAATGCTCTTCGACTTCCAACGGGAGACCATCGCCCGGGCCTTCGCCTGCCCGGTGGCCAGCGAATACAGCGCCCGGGACGCGGGCGTCTTGGCCTTCGAGTGCCCCCAAGGCGGCCTGCACATCGCCAGCGAAAACGTCCTGCTGGAGGTGCTGGAGCCGGAAGGCTTCGTTCCCATGCCTGTGGGGCAGACCGGCCTGCTGGCGGTGACCGACCTGAACAACCTGTCCATGCCCCGGCTTCGCTATGTGCTGGGGGACATGGCCGCCCTGTCCGGGGTGCCCTGTTCTTGCGGGTTGAGCCTGCCCCTGCTCGTGCCCCCGGAGGGGCGGGTGGAGGAGCTGTTGCTGACCCCGTGGGGGCGGCTGGTGCATGGGCACGCCTTTGTGCGGCTGGCCCGCCTCAGCCCGTCGGTGCGGCGTTTCCAGCTGGTTCAGCGCGGGCCGGAACGGGTCGTCCTCAAAATCGACCGGGATCTGAGCCGCCCCGAGGACGACACGGAGGAGTTCATCGCCAAGGCCCGGAGTATGCTCCCCGGCATGACGGTGGACGTGCTCATGGCGGACGACATTCCCCTCACCCCCTCCGGCAAGCACTGCTACGCCCTGCGGGAGCCCGACCCGGACTTCGACGAGGCGCCGGAGCCGTCCCCCGACCTGGATTTGGATTTGGACTTCGACTCGGATTATCCCGCGCCGGAGGCGGGCGCGTGACGAGCTGTTCTCACCCCACCTCTGTCCTCTGTCTTCTGTCATCTAAAGGGGGTTGTTCTTTGCCGTGTTGAAAAAACAGACCCAAGCGGTTGCTCTTTTGGAACGGTTTTTCCCCGTGTTCCTGTTTGTCAACCCCTTCCTCGACGTGCTCAACGGCTTCCTGATGAACATCAAGCTGTTCAAAGGCTCGCCTGTCACCTTTTCCCTGGCGGTTCGCCTGCTGGTGCTGGCGGCCATGGGCCTCTATCTGTTGCTCCGCCGGGACAGAGGGGGGCTTCTGCTGGCGCTGGCCATTGGGTTGGCCGGGGCTGTGAGCGTGGCCGGGGAACTCCTGTCGGGGGTCGAATTTTCTCCCTTCGCCGACGCCCAGTACATCGCCAAATTCGCTTACAACCTGGTGGCCTACCTGGTGTACGCCGCCGTTCTGGACCGTCGGCACGGGGGGGACAGGGAGGGCATCCTGGCCTTCCTGGACCGGATTTTCACCTGGACGACCGCCTGGATGTCCCTGTCCCTGCTACTGCCCTTTTTGTTCAAGCTCGGCTTCGAGGCCTACTGGGACGTCATCGGCATCCACGGGGAGAAGGGGTTCTTCTATTCGGGCAACGAGGCCACGGCGATGCTGGTGGTGCTGTTTCCCCTCATTCTGCGGGGGGCGGTCACGCTGCGGCTGGACGGGGGCATCCGCCTCAACCACCTGTGGCGGCTTCTTCTGCCCGCCCTGGCGGCCAACGCGCTGTTTCTGATCGGCACCAAAACCGCCTTCATCGGCCTGTTTCTCTCGGGGGTCATGCTGAGCGTCTACGCCCTGGCGGAAGGCCGCCGCAAGAAAAACTGGGTCATGCTGTACAACCTGGTGTGTGTCGCCGGGATCGTCGCTTTGCTGTACGTCAGTCTGGATGTGATATCCAGCCAGCGCTTTTCCGCCAGCATCAGCGGCACCACCGATGTCATTGACGACGCCCTCATGGGCCCCAACAGACCGTCGGACGACATTTACAACGAGATGGACGAGTTTACGCAGGCCGCTGTGGATTCCAGGGACACCTACCTGGGGCGTCTGCTGTCCGGCCGGCTGGGGTATCTGCGGGTGACCGCCAAGCGCCTTGCGGAGCGGCCCCTGTCCGTTTTGATCGGCCTGGGCCGGGGCAGCCAGGCCCACACCGTGGAGATGGACATCTTTGAAATGTTCTTCTATTACGGCCTCTTCGGCTTTTTCCTGCTGGGCTGGCCCTATGCGCGGCAGTTGGTTCTGGCCGCTCTGGCCCTGTGGAAGCAGTGGGATTTTCGCGGCTACTGCGCCATGGTCTCCCTGACGGTCACCTTCGGGTACTTTTTCCTGGCCGGGCACGTGCTGTTCACCGTGACCGGCGGGTTTTACTTCGCCCTCACGCTGCTGTACGCCTGCGTCAACTACGGGGTCGCCCCTCCGGCGGCGCGGTGGCCGATTTGGCGGAGGACGGCGAAAGGGCGGCAGCTCGGCCGCTGACGGCGCAGAAACACCGCAACCCCCACGGGGAGCAAGAAAATGTAAACTTCTCTCTTTTTTTCTCGACCTGTTTTTTCCAAAATCAAAGGGCCCGCCTCGAATTTTTCCCGTGTTTTCGCTAAAGGAAAACGCCTCACCTGCCGAAACATAATGTGTGGTTCCCTGCGCACAGGCTGTGGGCCGTCAGGAGAGGTGAGTCAAAATTGGATACTTTGATCGGTCTTATCATCGGTATTGTTGCCGTTGTGGTCGCCATGTTCTTCAAAGGGGTCAGCTTCAGCGTGTTCGCCAACCCGGCCGCTCTCTTTGTCATCCTGGTGGGCACCGTCGGCTCGGTGACCGTCGCCACGCCGATGAACGAACTCAAAAACCTGCCCAAGCTGTTTGGCAAGGCTTTCGGCAAGAGCAAGGGGCTGACGTCCCGAGCGGCCGTCGAAAAACTGACTGAGTTTTCCGGTTTGGTGCGCAAGGAGGGTCTGTTGGCTCTGGAACCCCATGTCAGGGGGATTGACGACTCCTTCATGAAGCGCGGCGTCGCTCTTCTGGTGGACGGCTGCGACCCGGAGTTTATCCGCAAGATTCTCACCGAGGACATCGAATCCATGCGGGAGCGCCACGCGGCCGGGGCCAACATCTTTTCCCAGGCCGGCGCTTACGCCCCCACCTTGGGCGTCTTGGGCGCGGTGCTCGGACTGATCGCCGCCCTGGGCAACATGGACGACACCGAGGCCTTGGGGCACGCCATTTCGGCGGCCTTCATCGCCACCGTGCTGGGTATCTTCACCGGGTATGTCGTATGGCATCCCTTGGCCAACAAGCTCAAGCGCAAGTCCGCCCAAGAGGTTCAGGTCAAAACACTGGTCATGGAGGGCCTAATCGCCTTGAGCGAAGGGGTCAACTCCCGTATGCTCACCGAACTCCTCAACTCGCTGGTGGAGGGCAAGGAGCGCACGGGCCAGGAGAGTGGTGACTAAATGGCTCACAAGAAACGTCACGAGGAGCACGCCGACGAGAGTTGGCTGCTCCCGTATTCCGATTTGATGACCCTGCTGCTGGCGCTGTTTATCGTCCTGTTTGCCGCCAGCAATGTGGACGCGGCGAAGTTTCAGGCCATCAAAGAGGCCTTCGCCACCGAATTCAGCGGCGGCAGCAAACTGCCCGACGGCGGCGCGGGCATTTTACCGGACGACGTCTTCCCCGCAGACCCGGGGGAAGACCTGGATAATCCCTCCCCCACGCCCTCGGATCCGTCGGGGCCGGGGCAGCCGGACCCGGATCTTGTCAACCTCTACAACGCCCTGACCGGTTACATTTCGGCCAACGACATGGCCGACAACATGGCCCTCATCCTGTCCTCCGACGGCGTGCTCATCACCCTGTCCAGCGACGTGTGGTTCGCCTCGGGCAGCGCCGACCTCACCGCGGACATGCGGGGCTTCGCCGCCACCCTAGCCGACCTGTTGGTGGAAAACCAAAAGGAACACCCCATCAACATCATCATCACCGGCCACACCGACGACCGGCCCATCCACACCGCCACCTTCCGCTCCAACTGGCATCTGAGCGTGGCCCGGGCGGTGAACTTCATGGAGATCATGCTGCAAAACGAGAACTTCGATCCGCGCATCTTCAGCGCCCGGGGCTACGGCGAATACGAGCCCCTCGACACCTCGGGTACGCCGGAAGGCCTCCAGCGCAACCGCCGCGTCGAAGTGCTGGTCTCCCTGAGGCAAACTGAACTGGTACCGACGGATATTGTACGAGAATAATAGTCAAAGGGAACCCTCCTGCTTTCGCAGGAGGGTTCCCTTTGACTAAATTAAAAATCAGGAATGAAAAATGAAGAATTTTTTATTCTTGAGCGGTTACTTAGGCGGCCTTTTGGGGGGGTGCCTCTGTGAAGGGGCCCCTGCTCTTTTTTTTGGGGGGTGCGTCGCGACGGGGGTTGTTTCTCTTGGGGGAGGACATCATCCCGGCAGCGGACGGCTGGGAGGGTGTGGGGGGCGGACGTAAGTGCGGGGCCCCGGCAAAACGGCTGACACGA
>JAITQI010000122.1 GCA_031289065.1 Oscillospiraceae bacterium | reverse complement strand
CTGATTTTGCTGGCGGTCATCATGCTCGTCCCCTTCGTGTGGATGGTCTCCGCCTCGCTCAAGCTCAACCGCGACGTGTTCGCCTTTCCGATCCAGTGGATCCCGGCCGCGCCGCGCTGGCAGAACTATGTGGATATCTGGAAGAAAATCCCGCTGACCACCTTCATCAAAAACTCGGTGGTGCTGACCATCACGGTCACCGGCTTGCAGCTGTTTACCTCCAGCTTCGCGGCCTACGCCTTCGCCAAGCTGCGCTTCCCGGGCCGCAACGCGCTGTTTTTGTGCTACATCGCCACCATCGCCGTGCCGTGGCAGGCCTATATGCTCCCGCAGTTTATTCTGATGAGCCGCTACTTCGGCCTGAACAACAACCTGCTGTCGATGGTCTGCCTGCAAGCCTTTTCCGCCTTCGGCGTGTTTATGATGCGGCAGTTTTACATGAGCGTGCCGGACGAGCTGTGCGAGGCCGCCCGCATCGACGGGCTGAGCGAGTACGGCATCTGGGCGCGGGTCATGCTACCGCTGTCCAAACCGGCCCTGTCCACGCTGGCAATCTTCACCTTTGTGAACACCTGGAACGACTTCCTGGGCCCGATGATCTACCTGACCCGCAACGACGTCAAGACGCTGCAAATCGGCCTGCGGATGTTCATCACGCAGTATGCCGCCGAATACGGCCTCATCATGGCCGCCAGCGTGGTGGCCCTCGCGCCGGTGGTGATCATCTTCCTGTCGCTGCAAAAATACTTCGTGCAGGGCGTGGCGACGTCCGGCATCAAGGGGTAACTATGAACGTCTTCGAGGGCAAGCCAGTCCTTTCGCAGGCACAGGCGCGGCAGGCGCTTGACGTCTGCGTGGGGCAGGTGCGGCGTAACCTGCCCAAATTCACCCGCGCCTGCCAGAACCATTCGAGCATACACAACGTCTATCCCCCCTGCGACAACGACCAGTGGACCTGCGGCTTTTGGCCGGGCGAGGTGTGGCTGGCCTATGAGCGCGACGGCGGGGAGGCGTTTAAGACGACCGGCCTCATTCTGGCCGACAGTTTCCTCGACCGCGCCGAACGGGGCGTCGCGCTCGACCACCACGACATGGGCTTCCTATACACACCCGCTTGTGTGGCCGCGTGGAAACTGACCGGCTACGAACCGGCCCGCCGGGCGGCCCTGATGGCGGCCGGGCGGCTGTTGGCGCGCTTCCAGCCGGTGGGGGAGTTCTTTCAGGCGTGGGGCGAGCTGGGCGCGCCCGACAACTACCGCTACATCATCGACTGTTTGCTCAACCTGCCGCTGCTCTACTGGGCGGCCGACGAGAGCGGCGACCCGCGCTACCGCACGCTGGCCGGCCGCCACATCGCCACCTGTCTGCGCCACTCGGTGCGGGACGACGGCAGCACCTTTCACACGGTGTTTATGGACAGGGAGACCGGCCGCATGAGCCGAGGGGCCACCTGTCAGGGCTATCACGACAACTCCTCCTGGGCGCGTGGGCAGGCGTGGGCGATCTACGGGCTGGCCCTGAGCTACCGTTATGTCCGCGACCCGGTTTACAAGGAGGCCTTCGACCGGGTGCTGGCCTACTACCTGACCCGTCTGCCGGACGATCTGGTGCCTTACTGGGACATGATTTTCACATCGGGCGACGCCGAGCCGCGTGACTCGTCGAGCGCCTCCATCACCGCTTGCGGTCTGCTGGAGATGGCCGGGCTGACGCCGCCCGCCGAAGCCCGCCGCTATCGGCGTCTGGCCGGACAGACGCTCAAATCGCTTGTGGATCATTACAGCGTCAAAAACCCGGAGGAGTCCAACGGCCTCGTCCTGCACGGCACCTACAGCAAAAAATCCCCTTATAACACCTGCACCCAAGAGGGGGTGGACGAATGCGTCTCTTGGGGGGACTATTTCTACATGGAAGCCCTGACCAGGCTGCGCGGCCGCTGGGAGCCGTACTGGTAAACGGCCGATTCTATTCCGTATAATAGGGGAGGAGCACTTGCGTTGAACGGAAAGGTATTTTTTCAGCAGGCGGGCAAGCGGTTCTTTTTTGAGGACGCGGCCGCCGTCGCCGCGTATGTCAAGCGCCATTGCCCGGAGGAATTGGCTCGGGTGATCGCGGTGGCCGACGACGTCGCGGCGGGGCGGTTTCGCTTCGATCTGCGCTGGGACATGGAGCGCACCACCGAATATGTGACCTTCGACGGCGACATCGACTGGTTGCGTCAGCCCGCCGCCGACCCCGAATGGGTGTATGCCTTCAATCGGATGCGGTTCTGGATCTGTCTGGGTCAGGCTTACGCCGCCACCGGCCGGGAGGAATACGCGCAGGTGTTCGTCCGCCAGATGACCCACTGGATCAGCACCGTGAAAAAGGACGACCCGGCCTGCGCCAAGGCGTGGCGCAGCATCGAGATCGGCCTGCGCCTGGAATACTGGCTCAAGGCGATTTGCTACTTCAAGGGCAGCCCCGCCGTCACCGACGAGGCGATGGCGCTGTTCCTGCAAAGCGTCGCCGAGCAAGCCGAGGTCATCATGGACCTCTGGAACGACTACAACCTGATGAGCAACTGGGGGATGCTGTCCAACCACGGCCTGTTTATCGCCGGGGTCATGCTGCCCGCCAGCGAGCGAACACGCGCCTATATCGAGGAATCGGCCCGGCGCTTAAATGCCGAGATCGTCATGCAGGTCTACCGCGACGGGACGCAGTGGGAACAAAGCCCCATGTATCACAACGAGGTGCTCAGCTGCTATCTGGACGTCTGCCTGTTGGCGCGGCGCAACGGCATCGCTTTGCCCGACACGCTGTGGCAAAAGACGCGTGACATGTGTATCGCCGACCTCTACGCCGCCAAGCCCGACCACAACGAGGTCAGCATGGGCGACTCGGACGAGATCGACGTGCGCGACATGATTTCGCGGGGGGCGTACATTTTTCGCGACTCGCTGCTCAAATTCGGCGGCTACGGAGCGCCCGACTACGACACGGTGTGGGAACTCGGCGAGGAGGGCCTGGCCGCTTACGCCGACCTGGCCGCCCAGGCTCCGCCGGAAACCGACCACGCCTTTTCAGACAGCGGCAACTTCTACCTCAGAAGCGGCTGGGCGGAGGACGCTACCTTCCTGCACTTCCATTGCGGCACCCTCGGGGCCGGTCACGGGCACGCCGACCAGTTGCATATCGATCTGTTCACCCG
>JAITQI010000111.1 GCA_031289065.1 Oscillospiraceae bacterium | reverse complement strand
CGATCGTGCGCAAAAAGAGGGACTGGCCGCAGCCCACCCCCCCGGTCAGCCAAATGACGTCCCGGGCGTTGTCCGGCCCCACCAGGGAAGGGAAAGAAGAAATAAAACCCTTAGGGCTTACAGCGCCCGAAAAAAAGACAGCGGACATCCCGCAAAACCCCCTGTGAAAAGAAATCGGAAATCACAAAACACAAAAAACGCCCCGCCATGACACGTCCCAGCATATGTCGCTCAGCCGCGAAAGGTGCGCCGGGGGGCACGGCGTGACGACCTTTCCCCCCGCGTTGCCAATCGTCCCCAAAGTGTTGACAGGGCCGCGGCCCATGGGTTACACTATTCGTGTAGCAAAGAACACGAATAGAAGGGAGAAAGACACATGGCCAGCGTCAACAAAACCCCCGCCCTGGGGCTCAACCAGTGGGAAGCCCAAGACGCCCCTCTCCGGGTGGACTTCAACGCCGACAACCAGCGCGTCGATGCCGCCTACACCGGTCACGCCACCCGCCTGGCAAACCTGACCGCCGCCCTGGAGGACACGAACTACAACGTCTACCAGCTCTACCTCCAGCGGTACTACGAGAGCAAACCGGTGCCCTGCCGCGCCACCATGTTTTTCGACGGGTTCGACAACACCGGCATGATGGACTACGCCGCCACGACCGTGCAAACGGTGCAGATCTATGCGCCGTCCGGCGACCGGATTGAGTATGTCCTGGGCGGCTGGGACAAGCGGGTGGCCAGCGAGCCGTCCCTGAGCGCCGCCCATGAGGCCCCCACGGACGACAGCTACCTGGGGTACGGGGGCAGCGCGGCGAACATGCGCCACAGCGCCGTGGCCCAGCCCTTTGTCCTCTCAGAACCCTTTCGCCTGACGAGGCTCAACTACACGTGGAAGCAGTACATCCAGCAAAACGCCCAGATGGAGATCTGCGCCTACGCGGCGGACGGCGACAACCGCCCGGCAACGCTCCTCCAAGTGCTCAAAACCGTGCCCCTGGTCATCACCCAGAACATCACATCCGAACGGACGGTCGTCCACGACCTCCCGGACCCGGTTCTGCTCCCCGCCGGGCGTTTCGCCCTGGTCTTTTCCTGCCCCGAAATGGCCGCCTCCCAACAGGGGGGCAGAGCCGAGTTTTACCGGCAGCAGCGCCTGGGCCAGTCCGCCGACGCCTGGATCAACGCGGGCGGGTGGCGTCTCATGGCCGCCCAGAGCTACATGCTGGCCTGCAACCTGTTCGGCGGCTACGTAAGCGACCCGCCCAAGTATGTGTCAAAAGAAATCGCCCTAAACCGCCCCTGCGGAACGGCCACCGTCTACCTCACCCAGGACCTGGACTCCGTCGGTCAAATCGTGCCCAGCGTGGCCCTCTACGACAGCGGCGAGACCCCGGTCTACACCCCCATGACCCGGGACCCCGCCCGCGACCAGACGGTCAGCGCCGCCCGGTTGGAAACCTGTTGGACTTTAACCCTGCCCGCCGCCAAAACCCGGGCCCGCGTCAAACTCCAATTCAACGGCCAAACCCCCGACAGCCGCGTCTACGAATACGGCTGCGTCCTGGGCGGATAGGCGGCACATTCGCCATTGCCTTTTCACGCCGCCCATGGTACAATAAAACCACACCAACCATCGGAATTTGAACGGATACGGAGTTGACACGCCCCATGAACGCCTATCGTCGCGTCGTCGTCAAGGTGGGCACCTCCACCCTGACCCATGAGACCGGTGCGCTCAACCTGGGCCGCATCGAACGGCTGGCCCGCGTCCTGAGCGACGCGAAAAACGAGGGCCGGGAACTGGTGCTGGTCACCTCCGGGGCCATTGGCGTGGGCGTCTCCAAGCTGGGCCTGACCGCCCGGCCGGACGCCCTGCCCCAAAAGCAGGCCGCCGCCGCCATCGGCCAGTGCCGCCTCATGCGCCTGTACGACCAACTTTTCGGCGAGTACGGCCACACGGTGGGGCAAATCCTCCTCACCCGGGCCGACGTCCGTTCCCCCGAGCGCCGGGGCAACCTGGAAACAACCTTCGACGCCCTGTTAAACTGGGGCGTGTTGCCCATCGTCAACGAAAACGACTCGGTCAGCTCCGACGAAATCGAGCACGGCCAGCAGCGCCTCTTCGGCGACAACGATACCCTCTCCGCCGTCGTGGCCGAACTGGTGCGGGCCGATCTGCTCATCCTGCTGACCGACATCGACGCCCTCTACGACGCCGACCCGCGAGAACATCCCCACGCAAACCCCATCCCCATCGTCCGCAGCGTGGATGATGTTCTATTGTCTCGGGCGGGCGGAGCCGGAACCGCCCGGGGCACCGGCGGAATGCAGACCAAACTCCTGGCCGGCCAGATTGCTCTCACGGCTGGCATCGACATGGTGGTCGCTTCAGGCGAAAACCCCGAAATTGTCCGCCGAATCCTAAACGGCGAACAAGTCGGAACGCTGTTCCAGAAAGAAGACAGAGGACAGAAAATAGAGAACAGAGAAAAAACATAAGCCGGAGCGTGGTTTTTAATAACGAGGAAATAACACAGCCGCCACAACCGCAAAATCGCATGTTTAGGTGCTCGGAGAGTGTCAATTGCGCATGGGAGGAAACAGAAATGCCCGACGTCAAAACCCTGGCCCAAAACGCCCGCGCCGCCGCCGAAGTCCTGGCCGTCACCGGCGCCGACGCCAAAAACAAGGCCCTGCGCGCCGTCGCCGACGCCCTCCGGGCCCAAGAAGCCGAGATTTTAGCCGAGAACGCCAAAGACGTGGCGGCGGGCCGCGCTGCCGGCCTGACCGAGTCCCTGCTCGACCGGCTGACCCTCACCCCCGCCCGGATCGAGGGCATGGCCTCCGGGGTGTTGCAGGTGGCCGCCTTGCCCGACCCCATCGGTCAGGTGGACGGCATGGTCAAACGCCCCAACGGGCTGCTCATCGGCAAGCGCCGGGTGCCCCTGGGGTTGGTGGGTCTGATCTACGAGGCCCGGCCCAACGTGACGGTGGACGCGGCGGTTCTCTGCCTGAAGGCGGGCAACGCCGTCCTGCTCCGAGGAGGCAAGGAGGCCATCCGTTCCAACACGGCCCTGGCCAATCTCATGCGCCGGGCCCTGGCCGCGGCCGGTCTGCCCGCCGACGCGGTCTGTTTTGTCGAGGACACGTCGCGGGACAGCGCCAACGCCATGATGAACCTCACCGGCCTGCTGGATGTGCTCATCCCCCGGGGTGGGGCGGGGCTGATCCGTTCGGTGGTGCAAAACGCCCGGGTGCCGGTCATCGAAACCGGCGTGGGCATCTGTCACATCTACGTCGACGAGGCGGCCGATCTGGACATGGCGGCCAAAATCCTGTACAACGCCAAAACCTCCCGCCCCTCGGTGTGCAACGCCGCCGAATGTGTCCTGGTGGCGCGCCCTGTGGCCGAAGCCTTCCTGCCCCGCGCCAAGGCCCTCCTCGACCAAAAACATGTCGAGTGGCGCGGCTGCCCCGAAACCCGGGCCATCCTGGGCGGTACGGTCAAAGAGGCCGCGCCGGAAGACTACGACACCGAGTTCGGCGACTACATCCTGGCTTGCCGGGTGGTGTCCGGCCTGTATGAAGCCACCGCCCACATTGCCCGCCACGGCTCCGGCCATTCCGAGGCCGTCATCACCGACAACTATTTCACCGCCCAGCGCTTCCTTGACCGGGTGGACGCCGCGGCGGTCTACATCAACGCCTCCACCCGCTTCACCGACGGCGAGGAGTTCGGCCTGGGCGCCGAGATCGGCATCTCCACCCAAAAAATGCACGCCCGCGGCCCCATGGGCCTGCATGAGCTGACCACCATCAAATACGTCATCTACGGCGAGGGCCAGATTCGGGCATAGAACCTCATACCAGCCGTACCACCGCTTCATATGTAAATAAAACAGGCGGCCCCCCTCGTCGCCGGGGGAACGAATACGTCATTTCGCCCAGTGAGATACCGATCTCACTGGCCACCTCCATTTGGGTCTTGCCGTCACCGAACCGCAGGGACAGAATGTGCCGTTCCCGTTCGCTCAGGCGATCGACAGCCTCCTTGAGGGCGATGCGCTCCAGCCAGCTTTCGTCGGTGTTTTTCTGATCCCGCACCTGATCCATGACGCAGATGGCGTCCCCCCCGTCCGAGTATACAGGCTCGAACAGGGAAACAGGGTCGGTGATGGCGTCGAGCGCGAAAACAACCTCTTCCCGCTGCAAGTCCAGCGCCTTGGCGATTTCCTCAATGGAGGGCTCCCGTTGGTTTTGGTTGGTCAGGCGCTCCTTGACCTGTAAAATTTTATAGGCGGTGTCCCGCATGGAGCGGCTGACCCGGATGGAACTATTGTCCCGCAGATAACGTCTAATCTCTCCGATGATCATCGGCACGGCGTAGGTGGAAAACTTGACCATGTGAGACAGATCAAAGTTGTCGATGGCCTTGATGAGGCCCACGCAGCCCACCTGGAACAGGTCGTCGATCATCTCCCCCCGGTTGACAAACCGTTGGATGACGCTGAGCACCAGCCGCAGGTTGCCCGAAATGAGAGCCTCCCGGGCCGCCTTGTCCCCCAGCTTGGTGCGCTCCAGCAGGGCGTTGATTTCATGATTGGGAAGCACCTTGAGCTTCGAGGTGTTGACCCCGCAAATCTCTACCTTGCCATACAAGTGAACCCCCCCTTACCCGTTTGTTTTACCTCCACAGTATGCCACCGAACCCGGCAAAACATACTGCGAAAATCGGGCGGGCAAAGGGGAAATTTGCATGACGGACGCCGACCGGAACGATTGAAAGGAGAGAGAAACCACCGTGAAAACAGTCAAACACATGCTGAGTCTTACCCTGGTGCTTGTCCTGACACTGTCCCTGACCCTCGTCCCGGTGCGCGCCGCGGAGGAGACCGACGGCGCAGCCGAAGCCTGGAAAAATCCCTTCGCCGACGTGCGGGAAACCGACGCGTTTTACGGGGACGTGGCCTTCGTCTGCGCCGAGGGGCTGTTCAACGGAACCGCCGCCGACGCCTTTGAACCCGGGGCGTCCATGAGCCGCGCCATGCTGGCCGTCGTCCTGTACCGCCTGGAGGGGCGCCCCGAGGGCACCGCCCGGCCCAAGCAGGTCTTCACCGATGTGGACCCCGACAGCTGGTACGGCCCGGCGGTGGCCTGGGCGGCCGAGGGCGGCCTGGTGAAGGGCATCGGCGGCGGTCTGTTCGACCCGGACGAAAGCGTTACCCGCCAGGATACGGCGGTCGTCCTGGCCCGCTATACGGAATACACAAAGCTCCCCTACGCCGTCACCATGCAGTTCATCGAGTTTCCGGATCAGGACAAGGTGGCCGGGTACGCCTCCAACGCCATTCAGCTCACGAACAAGCTGGGCGTCCTGCTCCGCGACGCCGACGGTCAAATCGCCCCCACGCGCATCGCCACCCGCGCCGAACTGGCGGGTATGTTGCACCGGTACGTCCTCATGGCAAAAAGTATGTGGGAAAATCAGGACGCCCAAAACGCCGGATAGGTCCGACACGCCAACAACAAAAGCGGCGCACAGGCGAAAGCCTGCGCGCCGCTTCAAAATAGTCTCGCTATTGCGCCAGATGATAGATGTTCAGCACATCCTGCCAGCCGAGTTTTTTGAACCCGCCGATGCGCCGCTCTTCCTTGCCGTAGGCCACCTCGGTGGCCTTCTTGGCCATCAGCTCCAGGTTCTCCTCGCCAATGCCCAACTCGCGGAGGGTGGTGGGCAGACCCAGACGGCGGAAGAAGGCCTGAAGGCGGGCAATGCCCTCCTCCACAATGGCGTCCGGCTCCCGATAGCTCCCCTCGACCCCCATAACGTTGACGGCGAACTGGACGAACATGCCCACGTTCTCCTTATAGACATATCGCATCCAGCTGGGGGTGAGCACGGCCAGCCCGCCGCCGTGGGCCACGTCGTAAATGGCCGACAGCTCGTGCTCCATGTCGTGGCAGCCCCAGTCCTGGGCGCGGCCCAGGCCCAGCAGGTTGATATGGGCGATGGTGCCGGCGAAGCCGATTTCAAACCAGGCGTCGTAGTCCTGGGGGTTGTCAACCAGGAGGGGGGCGTTTTTCAGGATGGTGCGCAGGGTGCCCTCGCACAGGGCGTCGGTCAGGTCGGTGTGGATGGTCTGGGTGAAATACCGCTCGAAAATATGGCTCATCATGTCGGCCACGCCGTAGCCCATTTGGCTCTTGGGCAGAGTGAAAAACAACTCGGGGTTGATGAAGCTGACCACCGGCTGGATGAGCTCGGTGGTGTGTCCCTTTTTGATTTGAAGGGCCTCGTTGGTGATGACGCTGCTGGGGCTGGCCTCGCTCCCGGCGGCCGGGATGGTCAGCACCGTGGCCACCGGCAGGGCCTTCTGGGGCTTCTTCTCCCCCGCGTAGATCTCCCACACGTCCCCCTCGTGATAGAACCCCAAGGCGATGGCCTTGGCCGAGTCGATGGCGCTGCCGCCGCCCACCGCCAGGATCATGTCCACGCCCTCCCGGCGGCACAGGTCGATCCCCTCATGCACCAAGCTCAGGCGGGGATTGGGCACCGCGCCCCCCAGTTCCACAAAGGAGACCCCCGCCCCCTTGAGGGAAGCGACGACCTCGTCATACAGACCGCTTTTTTTGACGCTCTGCCCGCCGTAGTGCAGCAGGAGCTTTTGGGTGAGCGGCTTCAGGGTTTCCCCCACCTTGTGTTGCGCGCCCTTCCCAAAAATCAGGCGCGTCGGGGCTCGATAGTTGAAGTTCAACATGGTGTGACCTCTCTTTCGTGTTTATAAAACGCGGTGCGGGTTCTCGCGAACGCCATTATTCTACCCCACTTGACCGCGGGCGTCAAGGCATTTCGCCGCCGGCTCGCGCCGGGGGATAGCGGTTCAGACTCATAAGGCTGTTCCCACCCTCAAA
>JAITQI010000100.1 GCA_031289065.1 Oscillospiraceae bacterium | reverse complement strand
GTATCGCCTGGGTGCTATCATGGGGCCGCCGGACGCGTCCCCGTAACCGGAAACGCCGCCGCCGGTGTCAGTCCGCCCCGTCTTCCCCCGCGTCCGGATCGTCCGGGGGCGTCGGCGTCTCCTCGTCCGCGGGGGGCTTGGCCGCCGCCGGGACGCTCTCAAGAGGGACGCCGGTGGGGTCTGTCTCGGTCAGCAACCCATAGGAGTACCGCTCCGAATCACACCGGGGGGTGGCCGTGCGGTTCCAGTTGGCCACCGTCTGCATGGCCTCGTCGGTTTTGAGGAACCAATCGTGGGCGTTGCCCCCGGCGGCGTCGGCGGCCGGATCCACATGATACCAGTCCCCGTCCAGCTGGACGAGGTTCCAAACATATTTCGAGTTGCCCAGCCGCTCTCCCAGCACCAGGCGGCATTCGAGGCCCGCCGTGTCGCACAGCTGCTTGTAGGCCAGCGCGTACCCGGCGGACAGGGCGCGGCCCTCGGCCAGGGCGCGGTACAGGTCGTCCGGC
Organism: Oscillospiraceae bacterium; assembly: GCA_031289065.1. Taxonomy (GTDB): domain Bacteria; phylum Bacillota; class Clostridia; order Oscillospirales; family UBA929; genus JAIRTA01. Next base: position 12,413 of record JAITQI010000100.1, on the reverse strand, counting down.
GCGTCGGCGGCCCGGCCCTCCTGCAGAGCCCGGGCCCCCTCCTCGTCATAGCTCACCGCCGCGCACAGCAGGTCGTACAGCGCCAGCGCCCGGTAGGGGGGCTCCAACTCGTCGGGCAGTTGGGCGTAGAGCGCCCGCAACGCCGCGTCGGCCGCGGTCACCCGGGCCCGCATAGCTACCGGCACATCCGGATAGGTCAGCGTCATTTCAGCGATGCGGTGAAAGCCCAACCCGCTGTCGGGGTAAAGGGCGACCGACAGCGACGGCAGCCCCACGGCCCGGGCGGGCGTCTGGAAATAGGCCTCCCGCAACAGCGCGGCCAGGTCGGCCCCGCTCTCGTAATAGCTGATATCAAGCACCAATTTCGTTTGAAATTTGACCAGGGCCTTTTCCAATTCGTCCCGCGCCCCGGCCAAGTTGGACACCTGGAGGATCCCCTCGGCGCGGTCGGGCCGGTAATAGACCGACACCGTGACCTCCCCGGCCAGCAAATTGTAGTCCGGGGACATGAAGTCCACCGTATACGCCCCCACCGGATCCTCCCGGGGGATTTCCACGGCGGCCTGGGAGAGGTCGTTTTTGATGTTGCCGGTGTAGTTGGCGAATTTGATTTTGACCTCCGCGCTGTGCTGGTAAACGGCCTGGAGCAGCGCGTTTTTCAGTTCGGTGGCGTTGGAGGCGTACCAGTCGGCCTGTTCCCCCGCCGCCGCCGCCTGCTCCAAATGGGGCACGACGCTGCGGTACTCCTGATTGAGCAGCCCGCCGCACCCGGCCAGCAGAATACACGCAAACGCCAACAGCCCCGCCAGCCCTTTGCGCCGCATACGCCTCACCTCACAAACCCAACAAAATAACCGAGATAGGAAGAAAAACATGAATCGAAACAAAGCGATCCTCTTCGACATGGACGGGGTTCTCATCGACAGCGAGGGGGGCTACAACCAGGCCAACGGCGCGCTCTTCGCCGCCCTGGGCCTGCCCTTCGGGCCGGAAGAGATCGCCACGGTCACCGGCGTGTCCGGCGTGACCATGGCCAAACTCATCCGGGCCCAGCACCCCGCCCTGAGCGTCAGCGACGAGGAACTCGCCCGGCGCAGCGCCGACGGGCTTTACGCCTCCCTGGTCGAAGAGGTGACCGCCCTTACCCCCGGCGTGGCCGAATGGCTGGGCCGCTTCAAAGCCTTGGGCGTCCTGATGGCGATCGGTTCTTCCTCCCCCCGCCGCATGGTGGCCCACGTGGCGGAACGGTTCGCCCTGAACCGATATATGGGCGCGGTGATCACCGGCGAGGACGTAAAAAACACCAAACCCCACCCCGACATCTTCCTGCTGGCCGCCCGGCGGTTGGGTGTCCCTCCGGAGGACTGTCTGGTCTTCGAGGACGCCCCCCTGGGGATCAAAGCCGCCCACGCCGCCGGAATGACCTGCGCCGCTTACACCGGCGCCAACCGCAACAACCTGGACCTCTCCGCCGCCGACTGGCGGTTCCCCGCCTTCGACGACGACGGCTGGAAGCCCGTGGCCGAGTGGCTGGGCAGAGGACAGATTACAAAAGGCAGATGACGTTTTTTCTTGTCCTTTATTCTTTGATGTTGAAGAGCGCCAGGCCGTTTTCTCTTGTTTGCGCGGCCAGAGCCTCGGCGCTGACCCCCCGGAGGGCGGCCAGCGTCTCGCAGGTCAGGCGCAGATAGGTGGAGTCGTTGCGGTGGCTCCGGTGGGGTTCCGGGGTGAGGTAGGGGGCGTCGGTCTCCAGCAGGAGCCGCTCCCCCGGTAGCCAGGCGGCGGTCTCCAGCGCCTTCCGGGCGTTTTTGTAGGTCACGACCCCGGTGAAGGAAATATAATACCCCAGCGCCAACAGTTCCTTGGCGCTTTCCATCGAACCTGAATAGCAGTGCACCACGCCGCGCACCGTGGGAAACGCCCGCAGCAGGCGCAGTGTATCCTCGTGGGCCTCTCTGTCATGGACAATGACAGGCAGGCCCGCGCTTTTTGCCAGTTCCATCTGCGCCCGCAGGCAGAACAGCTGCGTGTCCCGCGGGGCGAAATCGTAGTGGTAATCCAGCCCGATCTCCCCCACCGCCTTCACCTTGGGGTGCTCCGCCATGTCCAGCAGGGCGGGCAGTTCAGCCGCCGTCATGGTGTCGGCCTCGTGAGGGTGAATGCCCACGGCGGCGTAGACAAAGGGGAACCGTTCCGCCAGGGCGATGACCGCCCGGGAGGAGCGCATCCCGCAGCCGGGGCAGAGCACCAGCGACACCCCCTGCCCGGGCAGTGAAGCGATCAACTCGTCCCGGTCGTGGTCAAACTGGCTGTCGTCGTAGTGGGCATGGGTGTCAAACAGCTTCATATTGGTTACCTCATACTGTTCTCCGGCGGGAGCGGCCATCACTTCGTATCCGGCGGCGCGGCGGGCGCGGACGGCCCGGACGGCGTGGACGGCCGACCGGCGGAGGGCGGCTTGCCCTCGCTGCCGCCCCGGGCGGGGGCCCGTCGTTTGGGTTTGTTGGCCCCGTTTTTCAGCATACACACATCGCCCTTGTGGAAGACCTTGAGGGTGTCCGGCGCGTCGTCCAGGCGCACCTTCAGGTTGCCCCGGAGCAGGCTGACGTCGGTCACCGTGCCGATACCCTCCGGGGTCTGCACCTGGGCGTCCACCCGGGGGGTGGTGCGCAACAGGTCTTCATAGGCCGCCTGTTCGTACTTCAGGCAGCACATCAGCCGCCCGCAGGTGCCGGAAATCTTGACCGGATTCAGGGACAGGCTCTGCTCCTTGGCCATTTTGATGGACACCGGCTGGAACTCGTCCAAAAACGTGGCGCAGCAAAAGGGCTTGCCGCAGATCCCCAGCCCGCCCAGCATTTTGGCCTCGTCCCGCACCCCGATCTGCCGCAGCTCAATGCGCATGTGGAACACACCGGCCAAATCCTTGACCAGCTCCCGGAAGTCCACCCGCCCGTCGGCGGTGAAATAGAAGATGATCTTGCTGCCGTCGAAGGTGTACTCCACATCGACCAGCTTCATCTCCAGCTTGTGTTCGGCAATCTTTTTGGCGCAGACCGTCATGGCCCTGCGCTCTTTTTCGGCGTTTTGGGTGGCCACCGTCCGATCCTCCGGCGTGGCCAGCCGCAGGGCCCGGCGCAGAGGCGACACAATCTTTTCGTCGTCCACCTCGTGGGGCGGCTGGATACAGGTGCCCATCTCCAGCCCATAGGAGGTTTCCACCACCACCTGCCCACCCTTGGGGATGTCCAACTCGCCCGGATCAAAATAGTAGGCCTTGCCCACCCGCTTAAACCGCACCGATATAACCTTAACCAAACGAATAAACCCCTTTATCAGCGAACAATCGATACATAACAGGCGACAGCTGACAACACATCGTCCCCCCGCCGTTCACGGTTCACTGTTCACAGCCATCAGCGCCCCGCACACATGCCCCGGACTCACATTGGCCTCCAGCATGTCCTGAAACACCCTGATTTTATCTATTATACCCCCAAAATGCCGGGCGGTCAAGGCGTCCCCGCCGAGACCCCCTTCGCCGCCGGTGTCCTGACCTCTGACAATCAGCGCGGCCAGCCCGTCCAACAGGGCGGACAGCTCCTCCCGGGGGGTCTTTTCCAGCGCCAGACAGGCCTGGACCCACCGCCATTCGTCCCTCGACCGCAAGGCTTCCCACAGGCTTCGGGCCTCCGGGCTGACCGCCGTCTCCTCGGGCGGGTCGGGCAGCCGGCGCACGGCGCACCGGGAACGCAGGGTGGGCAGCAGCAGGGAGGGGGTTTGGGATAGCAGAAAAAAACGCGCATGGCTGGGCGGCTCCTCCAACAGAGCCAACAGCGCGTTCTGCGAGGGAACGTTGAGGGCATCGGCCCGGATGACCGCCGCCTTGTACCATCCCTCGTGGGGAATGAGGCTCATATCGGCCCGCAGACGGCGCGCCTGGGCCACCTTGATCTCCTTGGCCTCTTTGCCGTCCTTGGTTTCCGGAACCAAAAACGTCACGTCGGGATGCCCGTCGGCCAGAACCCGGCGGCAGGCCGAACACACCCCGCAGGGCGTCCCCTCGGCGGTCAGGCACAGCGCCCCGGCGCAAAGCCGCCGGGCCTCGGCCAACCGCGCCCCCTCCGTGCCGCCGGTCAGGATGAGCGCGTGGGTCTGTGTGGCCTCCATCAGAACTTTCGGAACTGATCGTCCGACACCACGAAGTCCGTCGCGCCGCCCACCGTGACCTCCACCGGCATGGCCGAATAGAAGCCCAGCCCCACCTCCGAGGTGGTGGGTACCACCTGCCGCCGAGAGGTGGAATACGTCCCGATGATCTCCAGGGCGGCGTCCATCTTGTCCTCGTCCACGCCGATGAGGATGGTGGTGTTGCCCACCATCAGAAAACCGCCGGTGGTGGCCAGCTTGGTGACCTGGTACCCGCCCTTGGTCAGGTTCTGGATGACGCTGTGGGCGTCGTCATGGTTGATAATGGCCAGGATGAGTTTCATCGTAATACCTCCTCCAAAAATAGTTGGATACCTTTCGTTCTCTGTAGGAACCGTTTTTTACGGGATGGTCTTTCCCCGCAGTACCTCGCAAAAGGCCACCCCCGCCCCCGCCAGGGCCGCCGCCGCTTGGGGGCCGATGACCTCTCCCCGGGCCGCCAGGGGCACACCGGGGGGATACAGCCCCACGGGTTCCCCCGCCACCCGCCCCGCGCAGTCCCCGATGGGCAGCCGAACGTGGGGGGCAAACAGCGCCCGCCGGGGCGTACACACCGCTTCGGGCAGCGGGGACGGCGGCGTCAGGGAGAGGGGGGGCGGGGCGGCGCGTCCGGCGGTCAGCGCCGTCACGGCGGTCTCCAGCCGGGCCAAGTCCGCCGGGCCATTCAGGCCGGACAGCAGGAACACCGCGTTGCGGTCGTCCGCCATTTCGCAGACGACACCCCAGTCCCGGGCCAGCCGGGCGGCGTCCTCCCGGCCCTGCCCGGTGTACAGGCACAGCCGCAAGGGGTCTATAGCCATATCATACCCGTCCGGGCGCAAAAAGAAGGGAGAATTCCGCCGCAGGCGGTCGGCCCACCGGGCGACCGTTTGCAGCTGTTCCCGCCCAACGCCCACCATGTGGGCCCGGGCCAGATCGAGGGAGGCCATCAGCAGATAGGAGGGGCTGGACGACCCAAACAGCGCCGCCCGGCGGCGAAGCAGGTCGGCGTCGATCCCCGCCCCCGTGAGCAGGAAAGCCGACTGCCCCAGGGCCGGAAGGGTTTTGTGGGCCGACAGCACGGCCGCCGCCGCCCCCTGGGCCACCGGGGCGGAAAAACCCTCCAGGAAGGGCAGATGCGCCCCGTGAGCGGCGTCCACCAACAGCGGAACCCCCCGCCCCCGGCAGACCGCCGCCAGCGCCGGAATGTCGGACAGTACCCCGTAATAGGTGGGGCTGGTGACCACCGCGCAGGCCGCCTCCGGATGGGCCGACAGGGCCGCCTCCAACGTGTGGACGGGCATCGCCCCCGAAACCCCAAACGGCTCCGCCACGGGCGCCTGCACCCAGACCGGCGACAAATCCAACAGCCCCAACGCGTTGTGAACACTGAAATGACACCCCCGATCCGCCACCACCGTCCCCATACCTCGGCCGTTGTCCGTGACATACGCCAGCAGTGCCAAAATCCCCTGGGTGGCCCCGCCGGTCAAAAACAGGCAGTCCTCAGCGCCGTATGCCTTGGCGTACAGTTCCTCGGCGGCTCTGATGGGCCCTTCGCCCGCCTCGTCGCCGTAGAGGTTACCGGTGCCGGGCAGGCCGCCCGCGGCGGGCAATTCGGTGAAATCCAGCGCGGCGGCATCTTCCCAGCCGGGCCCCACGGCGTACCCCTTGTGCCCCGGCATATGAAACCGCGCCGTCCCCCCCAAAGCCCGCGCCCGCAACACATCATACAGCGGCGTGGATCCGCTCCATCCCCCGCTCTGTCCTCTGTCTTCACACATACCGCTTCGGCAGCCGCCCGGCGAACACCGGGTCGAGATCCACCCGCACGAGGTCGCCCACCGCGCAGCTGACGTTCTGGCAGTCGATGACCGTGTGTTCCAACCCCACGCTGCCCAGTACCCGGGCCCGCTCGGCGCCGATCCCCACCTGAATCCGCTTGGGGAACAGCCCCCGGAGGCTGAGGAAGGGGAGCCGCTTCAGCCGCCCCACCTGGAACCCGTCCGCCGTGCCGATGGGCAGCACACCCACCCGGGTGTTCCGGCGAAAACGGTACGTCTCGGAGGAACCGGTACGGTGCCCCTTGGGCAACCAACTCAGCTCGGCGATGGGGCACTCGGCAAAGCCCACCGGCTGAAGCCCGTACCCCTTCCCCGGCAGCCGCCCGGACACCGCCCGCCCGATGCGCACCGCGTCCAGCCGGGGCAGGTCGTAACGGAACAGGGCGGTGCTTCCCGCCGCGTGGATGACGCCGGTCTCCAGTCCGGCGCTCTGCATACGGGTCAGCAGGGCCTTGAACCGCTCCATCTGCCCCTTCACCCCCCGGGCGCCGGCGTAGGCGTTGAGGTGGGTGTACACCCCGGCGACGGCCACGCCGTTCATGTACTGGTAGACCGACTGAATCTTGTCAAACTCTTCGGGCAGGAAGCCGTAGCGGCCCAGACCGGTGTCGATTTTCAGATGGGCCTCGGCCACCGTGCCCCGCTTTTCGGCCAGCCCCGACAGGGCCACCGCCGCGTCCCGGGAACCGACGGAGGCCACCAATCCGGCCTCCAGCAGTGTCTCGATCTCCTCCGGGTCGGCGGTGGAGCGCAGCAACAGGATCTCCTCATGGGCAAACCCCTCCCGCCGCAACAGCGCCCCCTCTCGGGGATGCCCCACGGCGAACCGGGTAACGCCCTCGTCCCGCATGAGCCGGGCGGTTTCTACAAGCCCCAGCCCGTAGGCGTCCCCCTTGAGCACACCGTAAATCACCGCGCCCCGGGCCCGCTGTTTGCACAGCGTCAGATTCTGGCGCATTTTTTGTTTTTCAATGACAAGAAGGTTCATGGGACCGCGTCACCTCACTTCTTCACAATCGTCCCCAGCACGTCCAGCCCAATCCCCGCCTCAAAATCAGGGATGGTGCCCAGCCGCCACAGAGACAGGCCGCCGATCCCGAAGTACCGGGCCAAATCCGCCTTGGCCCGCACACTCCGGGTGTTTTCATACCCCAGCACGTTGTCAGTCCCGTCCTCCGTAAAGGTCAGCCGGGGCGACTGGTAGCCCTCCATCCAGGTCACCGTGGAAGCGGACTGGCGCAGGCGTTCGGCCACCTTGGCGTAGGTGGGGGTATAGGGCCTGGCGTTGTCGGTTTGCCCGCCCTTCACCTGCCATTGGGCCACGGCGAAGTTGATTTGCAGCAGCACCTTGGACGGGTCGGCCACGCCGGTGACGGGGTCGGTGACGGCGCACAGGGCGTAATAGACCTCGTCCAGGGGGGCCAGCGGCGTCTCGGTGACGCCCCGGGCCATGTCGGCGGCGGTGAGCTGTTTGGCGTTGTAGTCGTGGGCCATGAGGATGACCTTGTCGGCCACCTCTCCGATGGCCCGGTAGTCGTAGCCGCCGTAAGACGCCAGCCCCGGCCGCCGCTGGGGAGGAACGGCCGCGTAAATCGTCGCCTCCGGGCCCAGCACCTGCCGCAAACGCGCCAAGAAGTCCGTGAAATCCCCCTTCAGGTCGGCGCCCAGGCCCTCAAAGTCCACCGTCACGCCGTCGAAGCCGTCGGTGTCGAGGATACGGGCGATGGCCTGAATCGTCTCGTCCCGCAAGGCCCCCCGGCCCAGGTTGGCGAAGTCCTCGGCGGTTTCCGCCATGACGCTGAGCAGCCGGAGCCGCCCGGCGGCGGCGTCAAAGGGCTCCCGCCAGCCCGTAGGCGGCGCGTAGCGGAAGACCGCCGTCTCCCCCGCCGCCGTGAGAGCGGCCCACCCGAAAGACACCGCGTCCAAAGCGGAGACGGCGCTCATCTGGCTGTACGACGAGACGGCGTAGAAGCCGTTGAGAAACGGCGTCGCCCCCGCCAGCATCCGAATCATGCGGATGAGGATGGCGGCGGCCTCCTCCCGCTTGGCGGCGCCCTTCGGGTCAAACCGCCCGCCCCCGACGCCTTCGATGAGGCCCAGGGTCTTGGCGATATGTATGTATCCGATGTCCGTCGTCACGTCCGTGAAGGGGGAGGGCAGTGTTTTCAGCCGCTCGGCTACCGCCCCGTAGGTCAGCGTACGCACCAGCATGATGGCCATGTCCGCCCGCAAAATCGCCTCTTCCGGCCGGAACGTCGCTTCGGCGGACAGCGCCCCGTGGGCAAAAGCGGTTTCGATGTAAGAATAGTGCCACACGCCGGGGAGCACGTCCGAAAAGTGCCCGGCCTCCGGGGCGACCAGCGGCCAGCCCATGAGTTTGCACATGAAGGCGGCGAACTCGGCCCGCGTCACCGACCGGCCCATGCCGAAGAGGTTGCTCCCGATCCCGTCGGTGACCCCTCTCTCCCGCAGCTCGGCGATATACCCATACGACCAATGCCCGGAGGGCACGTCGTCAAAATCCCTCACAGCCGCTCGCCCCGCAACCCCCGACCCCACCGACACCACCACAAAAAGCGAAACAAGCCCGCACAAAACCCGCAAAAAGGCCCTCACGCTCACACACCTCACCGTAATTGTCCATTGTCAACTGTCAATTGACACAGCGTCATTCCCCAATGATCTTAACCAGCACTCTCTTCGGGCGGCAGCCGTCGTACTCGCCGTAGACCAGCTGTTCCCAGGTGCCCAGGTCGAGGCGGCCCTCGGTGACGGCCAGCACCACCTCCCGGCCCATGATCTGCCGCTTGAGGTGGGCGTCGGCGTTGTCCTCGTAGCCGTTGTGGCGGTACTGCTCGTGGGGCTTTTCCGGGGCCAGGCGCTCCAGCCAGTCCTCGAAGTCGCTGTGCAGACCGGGTTCGTCGTCGTTGACAAAGACCGAGGCTGTGATGTTCATGGCATTGACCAGCGCCAACCCCTCCCGGATACCCGACTCCGCCAGACAGGCGCGCACGTCGCCGGTGATGTTGAGGTAGGCGCGGCGGCTGGCCAAATGAAGGGCCAGTTCTTTGCGGTAGGACTTCATGACGGACATACCTCCACAGTCAGGGGGGTTACCCCTTAATTTTGTTCCAGGAATCTCTGAGGGCCACCGTGCGGTTGAACACCAAACGGCCGGGCGAGGAGTCCTTGTCCGCGCAGAAATACCCCTGCCGCAAAAATTGGAACGCCGCCCCCGGGACGGCGCCGCCCAGGGCGGCCTCCACCCGGCACCCGGTGAACGCGGTCAGGGAATCGGGGTTGATGTTTTCGGAGAAGTCCCCCACCCCGTCCTCATCCGAAGGGTTGGAGACGTTGAACAGCCGGTCGTACAGCCGCACCTCGGCCTCCGCCGCGTCGTGGACGGGCAACCAGTGCAGCGTGCCCTTGACCTTGTGGCCGTCGGGAGCCTCGCCCCCCCGGCTGTCCGGGTCGTAGACGGCGTGAACGCAGGTGACCGCCCCGTCCCCGTCCGTTTCAAAGTTCACGCCCCTGACCAGGTAGGCTCCCTTTAGGCGCACCTCGCCCCCGGGGAACAGCCGGTAATACTTGGGGGGCGGCGTCTGCTCGAAATCCTCCCGCTCGATATACAGCTCCCGCCCGAAGGAGACCTTGCGGGCACCCAGCTCGGGCCGGTTGGGGTTGATCTCGATCTCGATGTCCTCAATCTGCCCGGCGGGGTAGTTGTCGATGACCAGCCGGATCGGACGCAACACCGCCATGGCCCGGGGGGCGGTCAGGTTGAGCTGGTCGCGCACGCAGGCCTCCAGCAGGGCGTAGTCGATGACGCTGGCCGCCTTGGCCACGCCGATGCGCTCGCAAAAGTCCCGGATGGCCTCGGGGGGATAACCCCGGCGGCGCATCCCGCACAGGGTGGCCATGCGGGGGTCGTCCCAGCCGTTGACCAGGCCGCCGTTCACCAGACTCAGGCACTTGCGTTTGCTGGTCAGGGTGTAGTTGACGTTCATCCGGGCGAACTCGATCTGCCGGGGTTTGTCCGGGATGTCGCAGGCGATCAGGCACCAGTCGTACAGCGGCCGGTGGTTCTCAAACTCCAGGGAACACAGGGAATGGGTGACCCCCTCGGCCGCGTCGGACAGCGGGTGGGCGAAGTCGTACATCGGGTAGACGCACCACTTGTCCCCGGTCTGATGGTGGCTGGCGTGCAGGATGCGGTACAGCACCGGGTCGCGCATGTTGAGGTTGGGCGAGGCCATGTCGATTTTAGCGCGCAACACCAGCGCCCCGTTGGGGAATTCCCCCGCCGTCATCCGGGCGAACAGGTCGAGGCTCTCCTCGATGGGCCGCTCGCGTCGGGGGCTCTCCCGTCCCGGCTCGGTCAGGGTACCCCGGTAGGTCCGGATTTCGTCGGCGGTAAGGTCGTCCACGTAGGCCAGACCCTTGTGAATGAGCTTCACCGCGCAGTCGTAGATAAAGTCAAAATAGCTGGAGGCGTAGAGCTCCTTGTCCCACCGGTAGCCCAGCCAGCGGATGTCCTCCTCGATGGCCTCCACGTACTCCACGTCTTCCTTGGTGGGGTTGGTGTCGTCCAGCCGCAGGTTGCATGTGCCGCCGTACTTTTCGGCCATGCCGAAATCGATAGAGATGGCCTTGGCGTGGCCGATGTGCAGATACCCGTTGGGCTCGGGGGGAAACCGGGTCTGCACCCGGCCGTAGACCCCTTCGGCCAAATCTCTGTCAATGGCCTCGCTGATAAAGTTGGCGGTGGTTTTGTTTTCGTCCATCGTAGATACCCCTCCCGGAAATTTCGACGGTGTGATGTTTTGTATTACTCCTCGTCGCTGAGCAAATGTGTCTTCGGATGCCGATAGGCCGAGGAAACCAGGCCCATGGCGGCGAACATCGTGATAATCGACGAGCCGCCGTAGCTGAAGAAGGGCAGCGTCAGGCCGATGACCGGGGTGAGGGCCAGGCACATGCCCACGTTGATGACCGATTGGAACAGCACCATCCCGGCCACGCCGACGCAAACCACGGTGGCCAGCGGCGTCTTGGAGCGGGTGGCCGCGTAGAGGCACCGCAGAACAATCACGGCCAGCAGCAACAGGATGACCAAACAGCCCACCAGCCCCAGTTCCTCGCCGGCCACGGCGAAAATGAAGTCGCTCTCCTTTTGGGACAGCCGCCCCAGTTGGGTTTGTACGCCGTTGTACAGCCCCTGCCCGGTCAGTTGGCCGCCGCCGATGGCGATCTTGCTCTGGATGGCCTGCCAGCCGTAACCCAGCGGATCCGCCGACGGGTTGAACCCCACCAGCAGCCGCTGTCGCTGATGGTCGGCCAGCATGCGCCAGGCAAAGGGACACGCCCCCGCGATGACCGCCGCCGCCGCCGCGAACCAGCGCAGCTTGAGCCCGCCGAACAGACACATGACAAAAAAGATGGCGACGTATACCACGACCATGCCCAGGTCTTTGGAAAACAAAAACACGGTGCCCACCATCAGGCCCAAATGCCCCGCCAACAGCGCCACCGACGGCAACCGGTTGAGCCGATCCCGCCGCAGGCCCTCGGACAGCTGTTTGGCCAGCACCAAAATGAAGGTCACCTTGACCACCTCGGCCGGTTGGATCAGCACCGGGAAGCCCGGGATTTTCAGCCAGCTCCGGTTGCCCAACAGCTCCACGCCCCATATCTGAAGCAGGGCGACAAACAGGATATTGAAACCCAACAGCCACTTCCAGAGCCGGGCCAGCAGGTCGAGAGGCACGCAGGATAAAATCACAAACAGCACAACGCCGATAGCGATGGCCGCGCACTGCACGGTCACCAGCCGGGCCGCGTTGTCCACCGTCACGGTCTGCCCCGTCTCCGCGGTGACCAGCATGACCCGCCCCGCGCTGGAGATCAGCACCACCCCATAGGCGGCGGCCAGCAGACAGACCACCAGCAGGAAAATATCCGCCGTCTTGAAGAAGTCCTTGACGGCCTTCCAAATTGTCTTCATCCCGGGGCGTCACCTCCTCCGCCGAAAAACCCGCCCGAAGCGTTTTGACAAAGCGCGCATCCGTGGTATAATGTATTCACTATCATGGCCCGGGGCCAACGCGAAAACCGACAAAAAGGGGACATCAAGCCCGTTTTTTCATCTGTCCTCACCCGCCCCCGCGCAACAGACTTGGCGTGTCCGACCGCCAAATCGTTCCGGGTGAAGACTTTGCTTGCACATTATATCATATACCCTGTTTGGACGATATACAAGTTTTTTCTTTGGGGAGAAGGTCATGCGGCATATTTCCACCGGCGTAAAAGAGACCGAGGCCCTGGGCGAGGCCCTGGGACGGGCCCTGCGGGAGCCGACCGTGGTGGCCCTGCGGGGCGGGC
>JAITQI010000078.1 GCA_031289065.1 Oscillospiraceae bacterium | reverse complement strand
GAAGGCCCTTGCAATGGAGGAAAAACTATACCCCGACGGCCCGCACCCGGACTTGGCCGCAAGCTACAACAACCTGTCCATCAGATACGCCGCCCTCGGCGACAACAAAGCGGCGATGGAGTGGGCCTTGAAAGCTCTTGCAATGAAGGAACAACTCTACCCCGACGGCCCGCACCCGGACTTGGCCAAAAGCTACGGGAGCCTGTCCAACAGATACGCCGCCCTCGGCGACAACAAGGCGGCGCTGAAATGGCAACTCAAAGCCGTCGAAACCGAAGAAGCCTGCTTCCCTGACATGCCACACCCCGATTTGGTTCTATACTACAAAAACCTCGCCATCAGCTACCGCGACTGCAACGACCCCACCCAAGCCGACCACTACTTCCAAAAAGCCGCCGCCATGCAAGCCGCCCTAGACGCCCGCAACACATAAGCCCCATCACACACACACGGGCCGACGGCCCGCGAAGGGAGAGGGTTACAGATGAAAAGACGAGCATTGTTCAGCGTATCCGACAAGGCCGGGGTGGTGGAATTCGCCCGGCGGGTCGAGGCCCAGGGGTATGAAATCGTGTCCACCGGAGGGACGGCGGCGGCGCTCAAGGCCGGCGGGGTGCCGGTGGCCGAGGTGAGCGCGGTCACGGGGTTCCCCGAGTGCCTCGACGGGCGGCTCAAAACGCTGCACCCCATGATCCACGGCGGTATCCTCGCCATGCGGGACAACCCCGCGCATATGGCCCAGATCGAGAGCTTGGGCATCGCGCCCATCGACATCGTGGTCATCAACCTGTACCCCTTCAAGCAGACCATTCTCAAGGAGGGGGTCGAGCTGGCCGAGGCCATCGAGAACATCGACATCGGCGGCCCCACCATGATCCGCGCCGCCGCCAAAAACTGGCAGGACGTGGCCGTGGTGGTCGATCCGAAGGACTACGCCGTGGTGGCCGAGGCGCTGGAAAACGGCGGCCTGTCCAAGCAGGAGCATTTCCGCCTGGCGGCCAAGGTGTTTGAACACACCGCCCATTACGACGCGCTCATCGCCGAGTACCTGCGCCACGAGGTTGGCCAGGAGTACCCCGAGACGCTGACCCTGACCTTCGAGAAGGAGCAGGAGCTGCGCTACGGCGAAAACCCCCACCAGACCGCCGCCTTCTACCGGGAGGTGGGCCGCTTCCCCGGCACCCTGCCCGCCGCGGAGCAGATCGGCGGCAAAGAGCTGTCCTACAACAACATCGGCGACCTAAATGGCGCGGTGGAGCTTATCCGGGAGTTTGAGGAGCCCTGCGTGGTGGCCGTCAAACACGCCAACCCCTGCGGCGTCGGCTTGGGCGACACCATCTTCGAGGCCTGGCAAAACGCCTACGCGGCCGACCCGGTGTCCATCTTCGGCGGCATCGTGGCCCTCAACCGCGCCTGCGACGCCCAGACCGCCGAGCGGATGCACGAGCTGTTTTTGGAGATCGTCGTGGCCCCCGCCTTCACCGACGAGGCGGTGGAAATTCTCAGCCAGAAGAAAAACCTGCGCCTGCTGGTGCTGGAACAGATGGGCCAGCCCACCATCCCCTTTGACCTCGACCTCAAGCGGGTCTCCGGCGGCCTGTTGGCCCAGAGCCGGGACGACGCGCTCCTCGCTCCCGAGGGCCTCCGGGTGGTCACGAAACGCGCCCCCGACGAACGGGAGCTGCGCGACCTGACCTTTGCCTGGAAGGTGGTCAAGCACACCAAATCCAACGCTATCGTGCTGGCCAAGGGCCGCCGCACGGTGGGCGTAGGCCCCGGCCAAACCAACCGCGTCACCGCCCTGAACCTGGCCGTCGCCTATGCCGGGGACAACGCCCCCGGTTCGGTCCTGGCCTCCGACGCGTTCTTCCCCTTCGCCGACTGCGTAGAAGCCGCCCAAAAGGCGGGCGTCACCGCCATCATGCAACCCGGCGGCTCCATCCGCGACCAAGACTCCATCGCCGCCGCCGACAAAGCGGGCATCGCAATGGTCTTCACCGGCATGAGACACTTCAAGCACTAAATCGCGCTGCCGCTGCGCGGCAAACTACGAATCAAATCATCGCGCGCAGCGCGATACCCTAATTGTCAATTGTCCATTGTCAATTCGCCCTCACCCCCAAGAAAGGAGCACCCACTCCATATGAACATCCTTCTCATCGGCGGCGGCGGCCGGGAACACGCCTTGGCCTGGAAGCTGTCCCAAAGCCCCCGCCTGAGCAAGCTGTACTGCGCCCCGGGCAACGCGGGGATCGCGGCGCTGGCCGAACGCGTGCCCCTCAAGGCCACAGACCTGGACGCGCTGGTGGCTTTTGCCCAAACCCATGACATCGGTCTGGCCGTCGTTGCCCCCGACGACCCGCTGGCCCTGGGGCTGGTGGACAAACTGGAGGCGGCGGGCGTTCCGGCCTTCGGGCCGACGGGAGCCGCCGCCCAAATCGAGAGCTCCAAGGTCTTCTCCAAGGGCCTGATGGCCAAATACGGCATCCCCACCGCCGCCTGGCAGGCCTTCGACGATCCCGTCGCGGCGGTGGCCTATGTCCGAGCCCAGGGCGCGCCCATCGTGGTCAAGGCCGACGGGCTGGCGTTGGGCAAAGGGGTAGTGGTCGCCCAAACCGTCCCGGAGGCCGAGGCGGCGGTGCGCGCCATGATGGAGGACAAGCGGTTCAAAGAGGCCGGGGCCCGGGTTGTGATCGAGGACTGCATGACCGGCCCCGAGGTGACCGTCCTGGCCTTCACCGACGGCAAAACCGTCGTCCCCATGCTCTCCTCCCGCGACCACAAACGCGCCCTCGACGGCGACCAAGGCCCAAACACCGGCGGCATGGGGGCCATCTGCCCCGCGCCGGGCTACACGCCGGAGCTGGCCCAGGTGTGTATGGAGACGATTTTTGGGCCCACCATCCGGGCCATGACCGCCGAGGGGCGGCCCTTCAAAGGGGTGCTGTACTTCGGCCTCATGCTGACCCCCGACGGCCCCAAGGTCGTCGAATACAACGCCCGCTTCGGCGACCCCGAGGCCCAGGCGCTGCTCATGCTGCTGGACAGCGACCTGCTGGAGCTTATGCTGGCCATCCGCGAGGAGCGGCTGGCCGCCGCCGACGTCCGTTGGCGGAGCGGGGCCTCCTGCTGCGTCGTCCTGGCCAGCGGCGGTTACCCCGAATCCTATCAGACCGGCTACCCCATCACCGGTCTGCCCGCCGACACGGAAACCCTCACCGTCTTCCACGCGGGCACCGCCCTGTCGGACAGCGGGCAGCTGGTGACAAACGGCGGCCGCGTCCTGGGCGTCACCGCCCGGGCGGACACGTTGGACGAGGCCATCGACCGGGCCTATGCCGCCGCCGAGCCCATCGCCTTCACGGGGCGGCGCCTGCGCCGGGACATCGGGAGAACCCACCCATGAGCGAGGGGCAGCTCATCGTCAAAGCCGTCGTTTTCGATCTGGACGGCACCCTGCTCGACACGCTCGACGACATCGCCGAATGCATGAACGCCGCGCTGGCCGCCCACAGGCTGTTCCCCTATGGGCGGGATCGCTACCGCAAATTCGTCGGCGATGGGGCCGAAACGCTGGCCCGGCGGGCGTTGGCCAGCCAAG
>JAITQI010000024.1 GCA_031289065.1 Oscillospiraceae bacterium | reverse complement strand
TCGACGCCTCCTGGGGCTACCAGGTGACCGGTTATTTCGCCCCCACCTCCCGCTTCGGCACCCCCCACGACTTCATGGGGTTCGTGGACCGGTGCCATCAGGCCGGGGTGGGCGTGATTCTGGACTGGGTGCCCGCCCACTTCCCCAAGGACGGCTTCGGCCTGGTGGAGTTCGACGGCTCCTACTGCTACGAGTACGGCGACCCCCCAAAAATGGAGCACAAGGAATGGGGTACCCGGGTGTTTGACTACGGGCGCAACGAAGTGCGCTCCTTCCTGCTGTCCTCCGCCCTGTTCTGGCTGGATGTGTACCACATCGACGGCCTGCGGGTGGACGCGGTGGCCTCCATGCTCTACCTGGACTACGGGCGCAAGAGCGGCCAGTGGCGGCCCAATGTCCACGGGGGCCGGGAAAATTTGGAGGCGGTCAGCTTCTTCCGCACCCTCAACGAGCGGATTTTTTCCGACTTCCCCCACGCCCTGATGATCGCCGAGGAGTCCACCGCTTGGCCCATGGTCACCAAACCGGCCTACATGGGCGGCCTGGGCTTCAACTTCAAGTGGAACATGGGCTGGATGAACGACATCCTCCATTACGCCAAGCTGGACCCGGTCTTCCGGCAATATAACCACAACGACCTGACGTTTTCCCTGATGTACGCCTTCTCGGAAAACTACATTTTGCCTATCTCCCACGACGAAGTCGTCCACGGCAAGGGATCTCTGCTCAATAAGATGCCCGGATATTACGATGACAAGTTCGCCGGGGTTCGCGTGTTCCTGACCTACATGATAACCCATCCCGGCAAAAAACTGACCTTCATGGGCTGCGAGTTCGGGCAGTTCATCGAGTGGGACTTCGCCAAGAGCCTGGATTGGCACCTGCTGGGCTACGAGCGCCACCGTCAGCTCCGGGACTATGTCCGGGACCTCAACCACCTCTATCTGCGCCAACCCTCCCTGTGGCGGCGGGACTGCGACTGGGAGGGCTTCGCCTGGCTCAACCTGGGGGACTATCAGGGCAACACCCTGGCTTACCGCCGCATGGACGGAGAGGGCGGGGAAATCATCGCCGTCTTCAACTTCTCCCCCCTGCGCAAGGAATATTACCGCCTGGGCGTCCCCACCCCCGGCGGCTACCGCACCCTGCTCAACTCTGACGACAGCGCCTACGGCGGCTGGGGCCAGCCCCAGCCCGAAATCCGATACACAGACCCCGGCGAATGGCTGGGCCAGCCCCAGTCCCTGACCTTTACCCTGCCCCCCTATGGGGCCCTGCTCCTGCAAAAAACCGAAGACCAATGACACAGGACGACGACGGAGGAAACATAGATGCGCGGGGCCGTTCCCTCGCGGCGAATCCCTAACCTCTGAAAGACGGTGGTGTTTTCGCGTGCGAAAAAAAGAATGCGTCGCCATGCTGTTGGCGGGGGGTCAGGGCAGCCGACTGTATGTGCTGACCACCGACGTGGCCAAACCGGCGGTGCCCTTCGGGGGGAAGTTCCGGATCATCGACTTCCCCCTGTCTAACTGCGCCAACTCCAACATTGACACGGTGGGTGTCCTTACCCAGTACCAGCCCCACGCCCTCAACGCCTACATCGGCTCCGGCCTGCCCTGGGACCTGGACCGCCTGGAGGGAGGCGTCCGTGTGCTACCGCCCTATGTCAAAAGCAAGGGCGGCACCTGGTACAAGGGGACGGCCAACGCCATCTATCAGAATATCGGCTTCATCGAGACCTACGACCCCGAGTATGTCCTCATCCTCTCCGGGGATCACATCTATAAAATGGACTACCGCAAAATGATCGCCCAACACAAAAAGACCGAGGCCGACTGCACCATCGCGGTCATCGAAGTGCCCCCCTCCGAGGCCTCCCGTTTCGGCATCATGAACACCCGGGACGACGGGAGCATCGTCAGCTTTGAGGAGAAGCCCAAAAAACCCCAGAGCAACCTGGCCTCCATGGGCGTGTACGTCTTCTCCTGGAAGAAGCTCCGGGCCTATCTCTTGGCCGACGAGGCCAACCCCGCCTCCAAAAACGACTTCGGCGGCAACATCATCCCGGCCATGCTGGCCGCCGGGGAGAAACTGTTCTCCCACCGCTTCAAGGGCTACTGGAAAGACGTGGGCACCATCGACAGCCTCTGGGAGGCCAACATGGATCTGCTGGCCGGCGGGCAACTCAACATCTTTGACCCCGCCTGGCGCATTTACGCCCGCTCCACCGGTACACCCCCCCACTTCGTCGGCCCGGCGGCCCGAGTGTCCCACTCCCTGGTCACCGAGGGCTGCGAGGTCTACGGCTCCGTGGAAAATTCGGTGATCTTCACCGGGGGCACGGTGAAAGCCGGGGCTCGGGTGAAATATTCCATCGTCATGCCCGGCGCGGTCATCGGCGAGGACGCCGTGGTGGAATACGCCATCATCGCCGAGGACGCCGTGGTGGGCCGAGGGGCCCGGGTGGGGGCCGACCCCAGCGCGGTCAATCCCAAGGACTGGGGCGTGGCCGTGGTCGGTCCGGCGGTGCATGTGGGCGCGGGGGCGGTGCTGCTCCCGAAAGAAATGGCGGGCGCCGACGTCCCGGCCAAGGAGGCGGCGCAATGAACGATATGCATGGGCTGATCTTCGCCTACGCCAAGGGCGGGGAGAACCTCAAGGAACTCACCGAGCGCCGCGCCGTGCCCTCCCTGCCCTTCGGCGGGCGGTATCGGGTGATCGATTTCATGCTCTCCAACATGGTCAACGCCGGAGTCACCGACGTGGGCGTGGTCATGCGGGAAAACTACCAGTCCCTCCTGGACCATCTGGAGTCGGGCAAAAACTGGGACCTGTCCCGCAAGCGGGGCGGGTTGCGGTTGCTACCCCCCTTCAGCTATGCCGGCAGCGGGCCCTATGAGGGCGTTTTCCTGGGCAACATGGCCGCTCTGTACAATATCTCCTCCTATTTGTCCCATATCCGTCAGGACTATGTGGTGGTGGCCGAAGGCGGCCTGGTGGCTAACCTGCCCCTGGAGGACGCGCTCCGGCGGCATGTGGACACCGGGGCGGACATCACGGTGCTATGCACCCCACAACGCCTGGGGCAGCAGGAGTTTTCCTCTTTCCTGACCCTCGGCGGCACCGGTCGCATCTCCGACCTCGCCCGGGGCCGGGACATGGACGGCGCGCTGGAAATGCTGGGGGTCTATATCCTGTCCAAACCCCTGCTGCTCAGCCTGGTGTCCCACTGCGCGGCGCACAATCTGTACGACTTCGAGCGGGACGTCCTGCAAAACATGCTGGGCTCTCTGGGTCTGTACGGCTACGTCTTCGAGGGCTACGCCGCCCGCATGACCACCGTGGCCGCCTACTTCAAACACAACATGGACATGCTCCGGGCCGACGCCCGGGCCTCCCTGTTCTTAAAAGACCGCCCCATCAAAACCAAGGTGCGGGACGAGGCCTCGGCCTACTACGGCCCTGACGCCCGGGTGCAAAACTGCATCGTGGCCGACGGCTGTTACATCGAGGGGGACGTCGAAAACAGCATCCTCTCCCGGGGCGTGCGCATCGAACCCGGCGTCCGGGTGCACAACAGCGTCCTCTTGCAGGACACCCGCGTCTCCTCTGGCGCCATCCTCGGCTACGCCATCACCGACAAAGAGGTCGTCATCGGCCCCGGCCGCATGCTCATGGGCCACGCCACCTACCCCATCGCGGTCTCTAAGGGCAGCGTCGTGTGAACGGCTAATTAAAAATTAAGAATTAAAAATTGCGGAGCCGCTGCGCGGCAATTCAATATCGCGCACAGCGCGATTCCTAAATTGTCAATTGCGCGTCGCGTCGTTTCCTCCACAAAAAATTCATCTTGGGAAGGCGGGTATTACTATGAGCGATTGGTCGTCCACCCCGCCTGGGTCGGCGCCGCCGCGGCAAACGCCGCCCTATGTCCCGTCGGGGGTGCCGCCTCAAGGGTATGCACCCTATCCCCCGCCTTATGTCCCCCAGTACCCGCCCCAGGGCGGCCCGACCTACCAGCAGCCGACCTACCAACAACCGGTATATCAACAGCCGACGTACCAACAGCCGCCTTATCAGCAGCCGGTATACCAGCAGCCGATGTATAGCCAGGCCATTTTGCCGCCGGATCCCATTGTCCGTGGCGGGGTTTCCGTGGCGGGGGCCTTGCTGTGCGCCGTCGGGTTTGGCCTCATGGCGCTGTATGAGCTCGTCTCCCTCCTGGGCGGCTACGAAATCCTGTATGATTTGCTCGGGGAACGGACGGTTTACCTCGCGGTTTTCCTGGCGCTTGTCGCCGCCGCGGGCCTCATTCTGTTGGGAGCCGCCCTCCGGGGCTCGGCTCGGGTGGTGGTCGTCGTCACCGGGTCGCTGTACGCCCTGTCGGCCTTCCTCAACGTAGGGGTCATGGTGCTCCTGTTCGGTTCCGCCGACGTTTACCCCGAGGTGTTTTTCTCCTGGTCGTATATCAGCCTCTACGCCGACGCGGTGCCCGCCGCCTGGCTGTTGGCCTCCTGCGTCAACCTGCGCCGGTATCTGAAGCCGCCGGGGGGTGCCCTGGCCGTGACGGCCAGCGCCCTGTGCGGAGTCATCTGGCTGTATACGCTCTTCATGTCGGTCTTATATTCCCTGTGGGAAAGCGGATTGTATTGGGATTTTTCTCTACCCCAGAGCGTTTACAGCGTCTGCAACCTGCTGCTCTGCCTGTGTATGGTCGCCATCCCCCTCCTCCTGCGCCGCGCCCCCCAGGACGACCCGCAAACACGTTAGAAACCGCCTTTTCCTCTCTCCACTGTGCCCAAACGGGGCCGCTGTTGTCCCCGTTTCACCGTACTTGTGTCTCAGCTTCCATTGTTTTCACGGAAAGGATGGTTTTATTATGAAGGTGCTGTTTGTGGCCAGCGAATGCGCCCCCTTTGTCAAGACCGGAGGGTTGGCGGATGTGATGGGCTCCCTGCCCGGGGCGCTGGCGGCCAAACGCGTGTCCGCCCGGGTCATCCTGCCGCTGTACGGCGGTATCGGCGAGCCTTGGCGCTCTGACATGCGCTTTGTCAAGTATGTGTACATACGCCTGTCCTGGCGCAATCTGTATTGCGGCCTGTTCGAGCTGAAAAAAGACGGCGTCGTCTACTATTTCCTGGACAACGAGTACTATTTCAAGCGCAGCGAAATTTACGGCCATTTCGACGACGGCGAGCGGTTCGCCTTCTTCTCCAAGGCGGTGGTCGATCTCCTGCCCGAGCTGGGCTGGGTGCCCGACGTGGTGCAGGTCAACGACTGGCAGACCGCCCTTGTGCCGGTGTACATCCGCCGCCTCCACGGGGGCGACCCCTTCTACGACGGCATCCGCACCGTACTGACCATCCACAACATCGAATACCAGGGCCGCTACGACGTCGCCCTCATGGGGGACATCTTCGCCCTGCCCGAGCCCCTGTACACCGACGGCACCCTGCGTTACGGCGGCGGCATCTCCCTGCTCAAGGGGGGCGTCGAGTGCGCCGACGGGGTGACCACAGTCAGCCCCACCTATGCCGAAGAACTGCAATATCCCTTCTACGCCCACGGCATGGAGCGGGTCATCTCCAACAACCGTGCCAAACTCACCGGCATCCTCAACGGCATCGACACCAAGCTCTACGACCCCCAAACAGATCCAAACCTCTCCCGCCGTTTCGGGCCGGACACCCTGGCCGACAAGGTATACAACAAACTCGACCTGCAAAAGATTCTGGGCCTCAACCAGGATGAGAACATCCCCATCATCGCCATGGTGACCCGCCTGGCCGGGCATAAGGGGCTGGATTTGGTGGCCTCCGCGCTGGACACCATCATGAAAATGCCGGTGCAGCTCGTCGTGCTGGGCCGGGGCGACTGG
This sequence comes from Oscillospiraceae bacterium, assembly GCA_031289065.1. GTDB lineage: Bacteria > Bacillota > Clostridia > Oscillospirales > UBA929 > JAIRTA01. The sequence continues at coordinate 12,885 of JAITQI010000024.1, read as the reverse complement.
CATTACGAGCAAATTTTCGCCACCGCCCAGAGCATCTATTCCGGGCGGCTGTCGGCCAGTATCATGATCAATTTCGGGCTGGCCATGAAGATTTTCGGCGGGGCGGATATTTTCCTCATGCCCTCCCAAGCCGAGCCCTGCGGCCTGTCCCAGATGATGGCCATGCGGTACGGCACCGTCCCGGTGGTGCGGGAAACCGGCGGCCTGCGGGACACCGTGACCCCCTACGACCCGGAAACCGGCGAGGGCCGGGGCTTCACCTTCGCCAACTACAACGCCGACGACATGCTCCACGTCCTGCGCCAAGCGGTGGACACCTACCACGACAAAGAGGCCTGGGCCGCTCTCCAGCGCCTCGACATGGCCATCCCCTTCGACTGGAAAGAATCAGCCTCCCAATATTTGACACTCTTCAGACAGCTGACCGGGAAAAAATAAAAACCCAAAGCAATCATGGTCAATTCAAATAAAAAGAGCAGCCAGTAAAGCAACCAGCGGGGCCGATGAAGGCATCGGCCCCCTGCGCTTTTTCCGGCGTACCCCCCCAACCTCTTCCAAAGGAGATATCCAATGGCCGTTACGTTTGCTCAGAAAAAAATGGCGGAAGAACTGGTCGATAAGCTGCATCACCACTTCGGGCGGGAGGCGGCCGACGCGACCAAGACGCAGATCTTCAAGGCCTGCGCGCTGCTGGTGCGGGACCGCATGTCGGCCGGGCTGGTGGCCCAGACCGAGGATCAGACGCGGCGGGACGCCCGGCAGGTTCATTACCTGTCTCTGGAGTTCCTGCTGGGGCGTTCCCTGATGAAAAACGCCTACAACTTGGGGATTTTGGACGACATGTCCGGCGCCCTGAAAACCCTGGGCTACGACCCGAACGACATCTTCGAGGCCGAGGCCGACGCCGGCCTGGGCAACGGGGGCTTGGGCCGCCTGGCCGCCTGCTATCTGGACTCTATGACCACCCTGGGCATCCCGGCCACCGGGTACTCCATCTGCTACCATTACGGCATCTTCCGCCAGAAGATCATCGAAGGGGAACAGGTGGAACTGCCCGATCCCTGGCTGGAAACCGGCGACGTGTGGCTCATGCCCCGGCTCGACGAGGCCGAGGAGGTGCGCTTCGGGGGCCGGGTGGAAACGGCCTGGGAGGACGGGCGTATGCGCCCGGTGCAGACCGACTACACCTCGGTGCTGGCCATCCCCATGGACATGTCCATCGCAGGGTACGAAACCACCCAGGTCAACACCCTGCGCCTGTGGAACGCCAAGTCCCCCGTGCAGTTTGACATGTCCCTGTTCGCCCGGGGGGAATATCTCCGTGCGGTGGAGCAAAACGCCCTGGCCGAGGTCATCTCCAAGGTGCTCTACCCCGAGGACAACCACTTTGAGGGCAAAATGCTGCGCCTGCGCCAGCAGTATTTCTTCGTGTCGGCCACCGTGCAGTCGGTGGTCAGGGCGCACAAGGCCCGCTTCGGCACCCTGAAGGACTTCCACCTGCGCCACGTCTTCCAAATCAACGACACCCACCCCACCCTGGTCATCCCCGAGCTCATGCGCATCCTCCTCGACGAGGAGGGCATGGACTGGGACGAGGCCTGGGGTATCGTCACCCATTCGGTGGCCTACACAAACCACACCATCCTCTCCGAGGCCCTGGAGCGCTGGCCCCAGCAGGCCCTGGAAATGCTGCTGCCCCGCATCTGGCAGCTCCTGTGCGAAATCAACAACCGCCTGCTGACCCACCTGCGGGAGGACCTGTCCTATTCCCAGGAGCAGTGCGCCGACAACGCCGTCGTCTGGAACGGCGAGGTGCGCATGGCCAACCTGTGCGTCTCCGCCTGCTTCGCCGTCAACGGCGTCTCCGCGCTGCACAGCCGCATCCTTCGGGAGGACATCTTCGCCGACGCCTACCGCCGCGCCCCGGAAAAGTTTTTCAACGTCACCAACGGCGTGGATCACCGCCGCTGGCTGGCCCAGGTCAACCCCGAGCTCCACGCCCTGATCCGCGACCTTTGCGGCGACCGCTACCTCACACGGCCCAACGACTTGCACCAGCTGGGGCGGTTTGAGAACAACCCCGCCGTGCTGGCCCAGCTGGCGGTCATCAAGCGCCGCAACAAGGAGCGCATGGCCAAGTACATCTATGACACCGCCGGGGTGCTGGTCGATCCGGCCTCCCTCTTCGACGTGCAGGTAAAACGCCTCCACGAGTACAAACGCCAGCTCCTCAACGTCCTGCACATCATCCGGCTGTACAACCAGCTCCGGGACAACCCCAAGCTGGACGTGGTGCCCACCACCTTCCTCTTCGGGGCCAAGGCCGCGTCGGGCTACTACATCGCCAAGCGCATCATCCGCCTCATCGGCAGCCTGGCCCAGCAGATCAACAGCGACAAAACGGTGGGCGACCGGCTCAAGGTGGTCTTCCTGGAAAACTACCGGGTCTCCCTGGCCGAGCTGCTCATGCCGGCCGCCGAGCTGTCCGAGCAGATTTCCACGGCGGGCAAGGAGGCGTCGGGCACCGGCAACATGAAGTTCATGTTCAACGGGGCCCTGACCATGGGCACCCTGGACGGGGCCAACGTCGAGATGACCGAGGCGGTGGGGGAGGACAACATCTTCCTGTTCGGCCTGCGGGCCCCCGAGGTGGAGTCCCTGGTCAAAAGCGGCTACGAACCCATGCAGTACTACAACCAAAACCCCGAGCTCAGACGGGTCATCGACCATGTCTCCCAAGGTTTTTCCGACGGCGTGGCCTACAACGACATCTCCTCCTCCCTCCTCCTGCGGGACACCTACCTCCTCCTGGCCGACTTTGACAGCTATGGCAAGGCCCGGGCCCGGGTGTCGGCCGCCTACCGGGATCAGGAACACTGGAACCGCATGTCCCTGCGCAACATTGCCGCCGCCGGGCACTTCTCCGCCGACCGCAGCGTCGCCCAGTACGCCAAATACATCTGGGGCATCAACACCGGCCTCAAACCGGAAAACCGCTGAGAGCCGGGAACGAATGGGCAGCCCCGCGCTTCCGGGCCCTGGTCTTCCCCAACGGCGAGGTCATCGAAGAGAGGGACGGAAGATACGACGGCTATAAAAAGGTATTTTGACAAAGACTAAAATCAGACGCATGAAAGGGGATATGTCTCATGCCCACCGCCCAACAACGGGAAGCTTACGCCGCCCTGCTCATCAGCCACGGCGTCCGTCTGCAACCCGGCCAACCTCTGGTGCTCAGCGCCTCGGTGGAAAACTATCCCTTCGCCCGGCTGGTGGCCGAAAAGGCCTATGAGGCCGGGGCGCGGGAGGTTCATCTGCTGTGGGGGGACGACGAAATTTCCCGCCTGACCTACCTGCGCGCCGCCGACGAGGTCTTCACCACCTTCCCCGGCTGGCGCAAACAGCTTTACGAGGAATTCGACGCCCTGAACGCCGCCTACCTCCGGGTGGAGTCCTCCGATCCGGAGGCCCTCAAGGAGGCCGACCCCGCCCGCCTGCGGGCCTTCTCCATCTGCGCCCAAACCGCCCTGAAGGAACACAGCGAGCGCCTCATGGCCGATCGCCTCGTCTGGGGCATCGGGGCCGTGCCCTCCGGGGCGTGGGCGCGGAAGGTGTTCCCCGGCCTGCCGGAAGCGGAGGCGGTGGAGCGCCTGTGGGCCGCCATCCTCAAAGCCTCCCGGGCCGACGGGCCCGACCCCGCCGCCGCTTGGGAGGCCCATGACGCCGCCCTGTCCCGCCGGGCCGCCCGCCTCAACCAAAACCAGTTCGCCGCCCTGCGCTTCCAAAACGGGCTGGGCACCGACCTGACCATCCCCCTGCCGGATCATCACATCTGGGAGGGCGGCGCGGCCACCGCGCCGGACGGCCGCTCCTTCTTCCCCAACATCCCCACCGAGGAGATTTTCACCGCGCCCCACCGCCTGGGGGCCTCCGGGCATGTCGTGTCCGCTCTGCCCCTGTCCTATCAGGGCCAGCTCATCGAGGGCATCGAGCTGACCTTTCAGGACGGCCTGGTTATCGCCCACAAGGCCGCGAAAAACCAAGCGGCCCTGGAAAACCTGCTTGGTATCGACGAAGGGGCCCGCCGCCTGGGCGAAGTGGCCCTCGTGCCCGCGGACTCCCCCATCGCGGTCCAAAAACTGCTGTATTACAACACCCTGTTCGACGAAAACGCCGCCTGCCACATCGCCCTGGGCCGGGCCTACCCCAACTGTATCAAAGACGGCGTCAACCTTTCCGAAAAAGAAAGAACGCAAAGAGGGCTAAACGATTCCCTCACACATGTCGATATGATGATAGGAACAGAAGACCTTTCCATCCGGGGCATCCGCCCGGACGGCACGGCGGAACCTGTCTTCATCGACGGCAAATTTGCCTTTTAACAGGGGCGAACGTCAACGGACAGACCACGCGGAAGGGAACTTCGGTTCCCCTCCGCGTGTTTTTTGTGGGGTGGCCTCGGCCCCCCCTGACGTCCGGCCTCTGGCGCTGAAAGGTGGTTTCTCCGTTGTCTCACAATCGGTTGCGCTCTTCTGACATTACGCTCTTCTGTACGCAGACGGCGCTGTTTTTGCGGGCCGGGGTGCCTCTGTTGGAGGGCCTGGCCCTGATGAAGGAGGAGCTGGGCGCCCCCGCGCTGCAAAACGCCATCGCGGCGGTGTGCGGCGGTGTGGAGAGGCGGGAGAGCTTCTCCCAGGCCATCCGGGAGGCCGGGGTGTTCCCGGCCCATTTGGAGCGCATGGTGCGCGTGGGCGAGACGGCGGGGCAGCTCGACGAGATCATGTCCACCCTGGCCGACTTCTACGAGCGAGAGGAAGCCCTCAAACAGCGGGTGCGCTCCTCGGTGACCTACCCGGTGCTGCTCATCCTTATGATGGCCGCCGTGGTGGCCCTGCTCATCGCCAACGTCCTGCCTCTGTTCGGCGACCTGCTCCGGGATCAGGGGGAGGAGTTGCCCGGCCTGGCCCGGGGGCTCATCGCCTTCGGACAGTTCGCGGGCCGGTTCTGGTGGGCGGCGGCGGCGGTCGTTTTGGCGATCCTGATGGGGCTCTATCTGCTGCGCCGGGCCCCCAAGGGCCGGGCCGCCCTCGATCAGTGCAAGGCGACGTTTTTCCTGACCCGAACCCTGACCCGCAAAATCGCCGCCGAGCGCTTCGCCACAGCCATGGCCTTCCTGCTGCGCAGCGGTGTGCCCGCCGAAACCGCGCTGGGCCTGTCCGGCGACTTGCTGGACAACGCCTATGTGGCCCAAAAGCTCGCCCTCTGCCGCGACCGTGTCGCCCAGGGGGACAACCTCCCGGACGCCCTGTGCGCCGCCGGGATATTTCCCCGCCTGTTCACCCGGATGCTGTCGGCGGGCTTCAAAACCGGCGACCTGGACGGCATGATGGCCCGCCTGGCCGAACGCTACGAAGCCGAGGTGGACACCGCCCTGGGCCGCCTCATCGGGGCCATTGAACCGGCCTTTGTGGCCCTGCTGTCCATCGTGGTGGGCGGCATCCTGGTGTCGGTCATGCTCCCCCTCATGCGCATCATGGCCGCCATCGGATAGGGGGGCCGGGATGAAACGCTTTGACAAACTGACCCTGTGGATCACGCTTCTCTCCCTGCTGGCCGTGCTGGCCGCCGGGGTGTTCAGCCTCCGGGGCGCCGACGGGCAGGCCGCTGAGGCCCAGCGCCTCCGGGTGGAACAGGCCGTCCGCCGCGCCGCCGTGCAGTGCTACGCCCTGGAAGGGGCCTATCCCCCCGCGGTGGCCTATTTGCAAGAACATTACGGTCTGCATTACGACGAAACCCGTTTTGCCGTATACTATAAAACCGACGGCTCCAACCTCGCCCCGGTGGTAATCGTAATTCAAATGACCGAAGACAGATAACAGAAAACAGAAGACAGAAAACAGAAGACAGAATAGCCCCCCCAAAGCCCCCCGTTCTGTCCTCTGTCCCCTGTCCTCTGAAAGGGGGCCCCCTTTCGTGCGCAGACATCTCTCAGGCGTGTTGGAACTGATATTTATCGCGGCGCTGCTGCTGCTGTTCGGAGCGACCTCCTTTATGGTGGTGTCCGCCGGGGGCGGCAGCTATCAGCGGGTCATGGACAAGCGGGCGGTCAGCGGAGACCTGCGGGTGGCCCTGTCCTACCTGACCACCCAGCTTCGGCAGAACGACGAGGCGGGGGCGGTCTCCCTGCGCCCCGACCCGTCGGGAGGGGACATGCTGGTCTTCACGCAGACCTTTGACGGCGAGAGCTACGAAACCCGTGTCTATCTGGCGGACGGGCGGCTCATGGAGGCCACCGTGGCGGCGGACGCCTCCTTCGAGACCTTGGCGGGGACGGAAATCGTGCCTCTCACCGGCTGGCGCGTCGCGTTCATCCCCCCCTCCGACGGAGGGACGGGGCTGGCGCTTCTGTCTGTCTCAGCGGGGGAGGGTCCCTTTGCCGAAACCTACGAGACCGCCGTGCGCCTAAATGCGGCGGGGCAATCATGACCGGCGCGGGGGCGGCCCGGCGCCGCGCCTGGCGGGTCCGTCCGGGTCATCGGGCGCTGGCGCTGGTGGAAATCGTGATGGCCATTGGGGTGCTGGCCGTGGTCAGCGTGACGGCGCTGCGGCTGTTCGCCCAGGGAGCCAACCAGGAAAACCGCGCCCGGGACCTGGACAGGGCGGTCTTCGAGGCCCAGAGAGCCCTTGAGGCATACAAGACTGACCCCAGCGGCGGCGCGGCGGCCCTGTGGTTCGACGGAGCCTGGTCGCCGATGGGAACGCCGGAAAACGCCGCCTTTACCCTGACGCTCACCGTATCCCCTCAAGAGGCCCCGGCGGGGGTGTGGGAGACCGTGACCGCCGCCGTGACCGCGGAGCGGCCCTATCTGCTGGAAACCGCGGGCGGCGAGATCATCGCCCTGTCCGCCCTGGTCTATCGGCCGAAAGGGGGTGCGGGAGGTTGAAACGAACGCCCACCATGCAGGGTGGGGCCACCGTCCTGATCCTGCTGCTGATGCTGACGCTGCTCTCCTTCGGCCTGTTGGCCCTGCTGTCGGCCCACGCCGATCTGATCCTCGCCGGCAAAAACGCCGATCGCGCCCGGAGCTACTACGAGTTGGACGCCCGGGCCCAAACCGCCCTGGGGGAACTGGACGGCATCCTGGCCGAAAGGCCCTCCGCCCCCGGCGAACGGGCCGCAACCTTGGGCTGGGCCGCCGACCCGAACCAACCCCTGGTCGTCTCCCAAACATTCCCCGGGGAAAAGACCGCCCTGACGGTCAGCCTCCGCCTGACCCCCGACGCCCGCCCAAACCGCCCACGCTATGAGATCGTAGCCTGGCGGGAAATCCCCGCCGCCTTCGACTACGACGTGGGGCAGGATTTGTGGGTGCCGGAGTGACGCGCAACTGACAATTGACAAGCCCTTGCTGGCGAAAGGAGCCTCAATATTATGACCATGTCCTCTTCGGGGGTGACGGTACACGACTTGCTGGTGCGGGCGGTGAAGGAGCGGATATCCGACCTGTTTATCACCGCCGGGTCGCCCATCATGTTCAAAACGGACGGGGAAATCCGCCCGGCGGACAGCTTCCGGATGATGCCCAAGGACACCGCCCTGCTCATTGAGGAAATTTTCCGCCTCTCCGGCTCTCAGGCCTACGACGACTTCCTGAAGACCGGCGACTGCGACTTTTCCTTTTCCCTGCCCGGCGTGGGGCGGTTCCGCATCAACGCCTTCCGGCAGCGCAACTCCATGGCGGCGGTCATCCGGGTGGTGCAGCTGTCCCTGGCCGACGCCGACGCCTTGGGCATTCCCCCCGCCGTGCTGGAGCTGCACAAAAAGACCAAGGGCCTCATCCTGGTCACCGGCCCGGCAGGCTCCGGCAAGTCCACCACCCTGGCCAGCCTCATCGACCTCATCAACAGCCGCCGCAACTGCCACATCCTGACACTGGAAGACCCCATCGAGTACCTGCACACCCACAAGATGAGCGTGGTCAACCAGAGGGAGATCGAAAGCGACACCACCTCCTACGCCAAGGCCCTCCGGGCCGCCCTGCGCCAGTCCCCCGACGTGATCCTGGTGGGGGAGATGCGCGACCACGAGACCATCTCCATCGCCCTGACCGCCGCCGAAACCGGCCACCTCGTCCTGTCCACCCTGCACACGGTGGGCGCGGCCAAAACGGTGGACAGGGTCATCGACGTCTTCCCCCCCAACCAGCAGCAGCAGGTGCGCATTCAGCTGTCCACCGTGCTCCAGGCGGTTGTCTCCCAGCAGCTTCTGCCCTCCCCGGTCAAGGGCCGGGCGGCGGTGTTCGAGGTCATGCTGGTCAACGCCGCCATCCGCAGTCTCATCCGGGAGGGCAAGGTGCACCAGCTCGACACGGTCATCCAGACCGCCGCCGCCGCCGGGATGCAGGGCATGGACCACAGCCTGGCCGAGGCGGCCAAAGAGGGGCTCATTTCCCGGGAAGACGCCTTCACCTTTTGCGTCAACGCTGAAATTTTGTCGAAATATATTTAGTGGGAATTTATCATGTGTGGTTCCCCTTTCGCCCGAAGCCCCCGGCATGGCCAAACGCCGCCGGGGGCTTCCAGCTTTTTTTGAACACTTGGGCCGCCGGAGCGCAAAATGGGAAATGGCACTTTTTAACCCAAATGTTCTCACATATTTCATTTACCGTACGATATATGAGATGATAGAACGGATTTGCCGAAAGGCGGAACCGAAAAGGGAGGATACCTATGAGCTCCAGCCGTGTTTTTACAAACGACAACTGTGTGGGGTGCAACCTGTGCATCACACGCTGCCCCTGCGAACAGGCCAATGTGGCCGTCATAGAAGACGGGCAGAACAAGATTTATATCGACGAAAACGCCTGCATCTCCTGCGGCGTCTGCCTGCACACCTGCCCACACGGGGCGCGGGACTATCTGGACGACACCGAGACTTTTTTTGAGGCCCTGGGCGCCGGGCGGCAGATTTCCCTGATTGTGGCCCCGGCCTTCCGCGCCAACTTTCCCCAGTGGCAAAAGGTGTTGGGAGCGTTGCGGGCCCAGGGCGCGCGGCGGGCCTTCGACACCTCCTTCGGGGCGGACATCTGCACCTGGGCCCATCTGCGGTACACGGCCAAAACCGGCACCTCCGGCATTGTCTCCCAGCCCTGCCCGGCCATCGTCAACTACGCCGAGCGGTATACCCCCGGCCTGCTGAGCAAAATGTCCCCCGTACATAGCCCGGCCATGTGTACCGCCATCTATATGCGCAAATATAAGAAAATCGAGGGGGAATACGCCTTCATCTCCCCCTGTATCGCCAAAAAGGACGAGTTTTCCGACCCCAACTGCGGCAATCTGGTGCAGTACAACGTCACCTTCCGCAAGCTCAGGGAATATATCGAGGCCCGGGGGATCAACATCCAGTCCTACGAACCGGCGGGCTACGACAACGAGCAGCACGGCCTGGGGGCGGTCTACTCCATGCCGGGCGGGCTGAAGCAGAATGTGCTCAAACACGCCCCCGGCGTCTGGGTGCACCAGGTGGAGGGCCAGCCCCATGCCAGCCGGTTCCTGGACGAGTACGCCCACGCCGAGGGCGGGGACAACCCCTTCCTGGTGGACATCCTCAGCTGCCAGCACGGCTGCAACATCGGCAGCGGCGCGTGCAACAGCGAGGACGACAGCCTGTGGGCCGACAAGACCATGTTCGAGACCGCCCGGGACGCCGAGGCCACCGCCCGCCGCCGCAAGCCCTGCGGCCCGGATTTCCGGCAATTCGACCGGGAACTGACCCTGCCCGACTTCTACCGCCGGTACGCCGCCAAGGGGCGGAAAACCGCCGCCCTGGGCAAGCGGGAGATGGAAAACGCCTTCCGCGCCCTGAAAAAATACGAGGAGGCCGACCGGCACAAGGACTGCCGTTCCTGCGGCTACGCCTCCTGCGAACAAATGGCCCGGGCGGTCGGCCGTGAAATCAACCATCCCGGCAATTGCGTGGAATATTTCAAGAGCATCCTCCGGGAGCAAAAAGAGGAGCTCGAGACGGTGAACGAAACCCGCGTCCAACGGGCCCAAACGCTCACCCAGGGGATACATACCATCCTCAACGCCATCGAGGAGTCCTTCGACAAAACCGTCTCCACCCAGCACGACGTGGAGAGCATCTCGGGTAAAATCCAGCACATCACCGATACCTCCGCCCGCCTGAGCGACTTGGTGGAGCGGCTGGAGGGGGAAATCGCCAAATACGCCCACATGAGCGACAATATCGTCAATATCTCCGCCCAGACCAACATCCTGGCCCTCAACGCCTCGGTGGAAGCCGCCCGGGCCGGTCAGCACGGCAAGGGCTTCGCCATTGTGGCCGAACAGATCAAGCTGCTGTCCGACAAGAGCCGCCAATCGGCCACCGACGCCCTGCGCAACAACGAAAACATCGCCCCCATTCTGAATTCGGTGGAACAGGTCAGCGAGACGGTGCTCACCGAGTCCCAGACCGTGGTGGAAAACCTCAAAAACATCCTCGCCGCCGTAAACGCCTTGCGGGAGCTGCAAAACAGCGTCGCCCAGGAGGCCACCCGCATCATCCGGGAAGAGGAAGCCCAAAAAGCCATCCGCCCCGCCGGCTGACAGCAAGGAAACAAAAAACGTCCCCCCCGCCTTGGCGGGGGGACGTTTTTTTAGTCCTTCCCATTGACTTTTTCCCGCTTTTTAGGTAGCATAAGAGAAAAGAAACCCGCTCAGCCTGCCGCTGTCTTCCGTGATTGAAGGGAGTTTTTTTCACCCATGAGAGTTTCCGTCAAGGGGCGTTACGCGCTGGCCGCCATGATCGAAATCGCCCGGCACACCGGCCAGGAGGAAAATATCGCGGCGGTCAGCATCGCCGCGACGCTGGGCATTTCCAAAATTTATCTGGAGCAGGCCTTCACCCAGCTCAAAAAGGCCGGGCTGATCCTGTCCGCCAAGGGTTCCCGGGGGGGCTACCAGCTGGCCCGTTCCACCCGGCGGATCACCGCCTGGGACATCCTGTCCGCCATGGAGGCGGCCCTGTTCGACCCCGCCGAGACCACGGTGGCGCACAACGCCCCCGAAATCGAAACGGCCATGCAGCTGCTGGTGTTCGTCCCTCTCGACGCGGCCGCCAAACAGACCCTGTCCGCCGTGACCCTCCAAGACCTCCTCGACGCCGCCGAACGCCAACGCTCCAGCCAAGCCTTCATGCTAAACATGTAAAAAAGCCCCCGTCCCCCGCTCTGTCTTCTGTCTTCTGTCTTCTAAAAAAAGGTTGTGCGCCCATGGAAAGCAATCCCAACGAGACCTATTTCTCCGGGGCCCGGCGGGGCGGGGTCTGGCTGACCGTCGGGCTGGCGCTGGCGGCCCCGGGGCTGTTTTTTCTGGCGATGGAACCCTATGCCCTGGGCGCGGGCGCGACCGACCGTGCGGCGACGCTGGCGCTGTTCACCCTGCTGTTTTGGGGGGCGCTGGCCCTTCTGTATAGAGGGTGGGGCGTTCGGGCGCCGGTGGAGCTGTACGCGGCGGCCGGGGCGCTGTTGCTGATCGCCCTTTTCCTGCGCGTCCGCTGCCTGGACGTGGTCACCCCCGACTACCGGGACTTTTTGCGTCCCTGGGTGGAGGAGTTCCGCCAAAACGGAGGCTTCGCCGCCCTGGCCAAAATCCGGAGCGACTACAACGTCCCCTACCTCTACCTGTTGGCGGGCCTCTCCTATCTGCCCATAGACGACATGCTGCTCATCAAGCTCACCTCGGTGGTCGCCGACCTGCTGCTGGTGTGGACGGCGGTCTCCCTGTCCCGATACTGGGGGCTGGCCCGGACTAAAAAGCTGCTCCTGTTTGCCCTGCTGCTGTTCGCCCCCACCCTGTGGCTCAACAGCGCGGCCTGGGCCCAGTGCGACGCGCTGTATACGCTGTTTGCCCTGCAGTGCTTCCTGCAAGCCCGGCGGGGGCGGCCCTGGCTGGCCGTGGCCCTGGCGGCGGTGGGCTTTGCCTTCAAACTGCAGATCATCTTCTTTTTGCCCATGCTGGCCGTGTTTTGGATGTCCAAACGGGTCTCCTTCAAACATCTGCTGGCCTTCCCGGTCACATACCTGGCCGTCTGCCTCCCCGCCCTCCTCCTGGGCCGCCCCTTTGAAAAACTCTTCACGATCTATGTCCAACAGGTGGGGCAATACAGCGGCTATCTCACCCTGAGCGCCCCCACCGTATACGCCTTTTTGCCGGACGAGCCCCACAACCTGCTGTCCGCCCTCGGCATCGCGGCGGCGGCGGTGTTTGTCCTGGCGGTGCTGGGCGCGGCCCTGCGGCGGCGGGCTTTGGACGACCAACTGCTGCTGACGCTGGCCCTGCTGTTCTGCGCGGGCCTGCCCTGGCTGCTGCCCAGTATGCACGAGCGGTATTTTTACATGGCCGACGTGCTCGCCGTCTGTTACGCCGTGGCCCGGCCCCGCCGGTGGTTTGTCGCCCCCCTGATGCTCTACGCCTCCTACGCCGGATACCACGCCTACCTTGTCCGGGAATGGCTGCCCATCCGCCCCCTGGGCATGGGCCTGCCCGCCGTCGCGGCGGCGGCGGTGGCCGGCGTCGCCCTGTACGACTTTTACACAAGCGGTCGGCGGCAGAGCGTCCAAAAAAGCTGACACGATAAACCAGCGACAGGGGAATCGTGTAAAGGGGGGCGGCAAGCCCCCTTTGCAATTTTTGCGGAAAAGTGGACGCAAGAGCAGTTGACAAACCGCCTCGGTTGCGCTATAATATTACCCGTGTCACAACATAGGGCCCCGCGTCGCCGCGCCGCCGCGGCGACCCCAACCGCCCAACCCCGTCCCGTCCCCTGCTCTTATAGCTCAGTCGGCAGAGCGCGTCCTTGGTAAGGACGAGGTCTCC
>JAITQI010000017.1 GCA_031289065.1 Oscillospiraceae bacterium | reverse complement strand
CCAGCCGTTCGGCCTCGGCGTACAGCTCGTCCACCGCCATCTTCCCCGCTTCCAGCTGGGCTGTGAGGTCGGTGTAGTTGTCCCGCACCCGGTCGTGGGAGAGGCGCAGCTTTTGCAGGGCTTCCAGCCAGAGGTTGATTTCCAGACCGCGCAGCTCGTCCCGCATGCGGAGGTATGTTCGGGCGGTTTCGGCCTGTTCCCGCAGGGGGGCGACCTGCAATTCCAGCTCCTCGATCTTGTCCCCGATGCGCAGGAGGTTGTCGGCGGCCAAGGCCAGCTTGCGCTCCGACTCCTCCTTGCGGTGGCGGTAACGGGAGATGCCGGAGGCCTCCTCAAAGACCCGGCGGCGGTCCCCGCTTTTGTCGGAGAGAATTTCCCCGATGCGCCCCTGGCCGATCAGGCAGTAGCCGTCCCGCCCCAGGCCGGTGTCCATGAACAGCTCCAGCACGTCCTTGAGGCGCACGGCGGTCTTGTTGAGGAAGTACTCGCTCTCCCCCGAACGGTAGAGCCGCCGGGTGACAAGCACCTCCTGCTGTTCCATGGGAAAAAGCCCGCCGCTGTTGTCCAGCAGCAGGCTGACTTCGGCAAAGCCCATGGGGCCCCGATGGGCCGCGCCGTGGAAGATGATCTCCTCCATGCGTTTTTCGCACCGCAGCGCCCGGGGGTTTTGCTCGCCCAGCACCCATTGGGCGGCCTCGGCGATGTTGGACTTGCCGGAGCCGTTGGGGCCGACCACGGCGGTCAGGCCGCCGCCAAAGATCAGGGACACCTTGTCCGGAAAGGACTTAAAGCCTTGGATATCGAAGGATTTCAGATACAAGCGGTTCACTCCAAATCAGTCGGCGGGGCCGACAGCGGGGCACGGTTTGGGGCGGTTCGAGGGGGCGGCGGTTTCGGTTGACCTGGCTTGGGGCGTGTGGTACAATCAAGGTCAACCGACGAACTGTGTCCTTTATGATTATAAGGTACGCGGGGCGCAATTTCAAGCAGAGAATCACGGCGGCGGCCAGAAGTTTCTCATTGCTTAGAAAAAAAGCAAACCCAGGGTGTCGCAAGCGACCCCCTGGGTTGGTTTGGCGGGCAGGGATATGGGTTGCGGCGGTCAGGCCAGCTTGACGTTTTTGATGAGGTCGTCGTAGACGGCCATGACGGTCTCGCGTTCGCTCTCCATGCCATAGGCGTGAACGGCCACCAGCTTACCGTTGTTAAACAGCAACAGCATACGCCAGAACAGATCCAGATCCGTGCAGTCCAAGTCCACCTGGAGGCCCTTGCCGCCATAGCCGGGTATATCGATGACCTCTTCGGTGGCGGTGAGGGGGGGAAGGGGCGCGATGGCGGCGGTGGTTGTCCGCATTTTCTCGGTCCAGCCGGTGGCGAACTCCCCCGCCAGGGCCTGTTGGTTCACGTTGGTGGAGGTGAACACGGCGCTGAAGTCACTCACCAAGTAGATCACGTCGATGGGAGAATCTTCCGCGGGGGCGCTGGCTATGCCGCCCGCCGTTTCGGGGTAGACGAAGGTGGCCACGGTGAGGTCTTGCTCCGGCGGCGTGCTCACAAGAACCGGCGACGTGGGGACGTTAGGCGCGGTTGAGGCGTTGGGGGACGGGATCGGCGAAACGACGCCGGGCTCGGGAGAACCCTCGGGGTCGGGGGAGACGTCGGTGTCCCCGTTGCATCCGGCCAGGAGACCCGCCAGGAGAACCAGCGACAGGATCAGGCAGGCTGTTTGTTTCCGTTTCATATTCTTCCTCCAATTTTTTGATTTTTATCACTCATCAGCCGATACAGGGTGGAAAGGCCGATGCCCAGTTCCTTGGCGGCCCGGCGTTTGCCGTCCACCGTATGTCCGTGGAGGGCCAGGGCCTCCTCGATACGCTGGCGGGAAAAGCCCTGACGGAGTTTGTGCAGATCGGACAGGGCGGTATCCCGCTCGATGGGCAGATGCTCCGGCTCGATGAAATGGCCGGTACACTGGCCAACCGCCGTCAGCACGGCGTCGTCCAGGGCCTTGACGTTGCCCGGCCAGGAGTAGGACAGGAGAAGCTGTTCGGCCTCCCGGGAGAAGCCGTTTATCTGTGTGTCGGCCAGGGGGGCGTACTGCTGCAGGAAATGCCGGGCCAAGGGCAGGATGTCCTCCCCCCGCTCCCGCAGGGCGGGCAGGCGCAAGGGCATGAGGGCCAGCCGGGCGTACAGTCCGGCGTCAAACCGCCCGTCGGCGGTCATGCTCTCCAAATCGGGGGGGCCCAGGGCGGACAGGCGCACCAGCAGGGGGATACCGTCCGGAAAACTGCGGTTTTGCAGCAGGGCCAGCAGTTTGCTCTGGAGCGCGGGGGACAGGGCGTCCAGCCGTTCCAAGCAAACCGTACCCGAGAAGCCGCGCAGGGCCCCGGGATGGGTGATGTCGCCGAAGAGGGCGTCGTCCAGCGCCTGTTCGCCGTCGCCCCGGCAGGACACCAGCACGAAGGGATCCTGGGGGCGGGGCCCCATCTCGTGGAGCGCCCGGGCAAAGGCGGCCCGACCGGAGCCCTCCTCGCCGAGGAACAGGGCGGGCACTCCCATCAGGCTCAGGCGGGACAGCCGTTCCCGGAACTGGCCCATGACGGCGCTCTCATAGGGCAGAGCGTCGTAGCCGTCGGAGCGGGCCACATCGGGCCGGAGCATGAACAGGGCGCCGAGCTTTGTGTCCCCCACCCGCACGGGGTAGATTTCGGCCAAACCGGTCAGCCCGGTGGGCGCGCCGGTTTCGGACTCGATCAGAGAGACCCAGCCCGGCGGACGTTCCTCGCCGCGCAGACAGGCCTTCACGGCGGGCAGGGCGGCCATGTCGCATTTGTCCAGCCCGCAGGTTTCGCCCCGCTCGTTAATGTAGGCCGACTGCCCCTCGCGGTTGAGCAGGGCGGCCGGACAGGGGAGGGCGTCGAGCACCCCAAATAAGAGATCCTGTTCCGCCTGGCGATAACCACTCATCTTTACTATGCCACCTCGATTCGGGAGGAATTGCGCGTGAAAGAAAAACTTCGCGGGATCGGGCTGACGCTGGCGGCCGCCGCGGCCTACTGGCTGATACAGAACATCGTCGCCCAACTGTGCTACTACGGGTACGCCATGGTCTGGGCGCGCAGCCACGATCCCACCGACCGGGAGGCCTTCGCGGCCGCCATCCAGCTGTTTCAGGAGCGGTACGGTCTGTACATGCTCCTGGCCGCCGCGGTGCCCTGCATTCTGCTGGCGCTGGGGTTTATGCGTTCCTCCGGGCTGCGGGGCCGGTTTGCGCCCCCCAATGCCGCCTGGGCGGGGCTTCCCATCCTGTGCGGCCTGGCGCTCAATGTACTGGTCAGCTGCCTGCTCTCGGCGCTCCCCTTCCCGGAGAGCGCTCTGGAGACCAATCAGGTGCTGGAGAGCATCCTGACCGGCGGCCATCCGGCGCTCGCGTTCGCCGTCACGGGGCTCGTCGTGCCCCTGGCCGAGGAACTGCTGTTTCGCGGCGTCTGCTATGGGGCGCTGCGACGGGTCTTCCCGGCGCGGGTGGCCATCGTGGCGCAGGCGCTGTTGTTCGCGCTATTTCACGGGAATCCCGTACAGATCATCGGAGTGTTCCCGGTGGCCCTTCTGCTGGGACTCAGCTATGAATGGAGCGGCACTCTGTTCGCGCCTCTGCTGATGCACATGGCCTTCAACTGCGCCAACGCGCTACTGGCGCTGATCCCGGACACCGAGGCGGGCCGACGGCTGTTTGTGGTGGTCGTCCTTCCCGTATCGGCCGTCACGGCGGCGTTGAGCATATGGGGGATGAGAAACAGAGGACAGAGGACAGAAGACAGAGAACAGACGGGGGACGGGGGTCAGTAGCGGAGGAGGCCGCTTTGGGCCAGGGAGACGTAGTCGTCGTCGGCTACGATGATGTGATCCACCAGTTGGACGCCCACCGCGTCTAGGGCGGTTTTCAGGCGG
>JAITQI010000172.1 GCA_031289065.1 Oscillospiraceae bacterium | reverse complement strand
GTGGCGGCCTCCATCGGCATCATCGGCGGGGCCGACGGACCGACCGCCATCTTTTTGACCGCCAAGCTGGCGCCGCTGTATCTGGGGCCCATCGCGGTGGCCGCTTACTCCTACATGGCGCTCATCCCCCTCATCCAGCCGCCTATCATGAAGGCGCTGACCACCAAGAAGGAGCGCGTGGTCAAAATGGAGCAGTCCCGTGCGGTCTCCAAAACCGAAAAGATTATCTTCCCCATCGTGGTCACCATTTTTTCCGTGCTGCTGCTGCCCTCGGTGGCGCCTCTGCTGGGGATGCTCATGCTGGGCAACCTCATGCGGGAGTGCGGCGTTGTGGACAGGCTGAGCGAAACCGCGCAAAACGCCCTGATGAACATTGTAACCATTTTTCTGTCCATCACGGTGGGCGCGACCAGCGTTGGGTATTTGGCCAAAACGGTGGTGGACGAGGCCACCGGGGTGTCCTCCGTGGTCAACGGCGGCTTCCTGGGGTTGGACACGCTGAAAATCATCTTCCTGGGCCTGTTCGCCTTCTGCTTCTCCACGATGGGCGGCGTGCTGTTCGGCAAGCTGATGTACAAACTCTCCGGCGGCAAGGTCAACCCTCTCATCGGCTCGGCGGGCGTGTCGGCGGTGCCCATGGCGGCCCGGGTGTCCCAAAAGGTGGGGCAGCAGTTCAACCCGTCGAACTATCTGCTCATGCACGCCATGGGGCCGAATGTGGCCGGCGTCATCGGTTCGGCGGTGGCCGCCGGGTTCCTGTTGGCGGTGTTTGGCTGATCGAATTTTGTTGGCATGTGACCAAGGCGGGCCCGGTTGGGCCCGCCTTGGTTTTTTTGGGGACGTTGAGACGCGGAAACGGGGGACGGGACGGCGGGACGCCGTCTCTTACATTGCGTTGGTACGATTCGGCGGTTCAGCCGTCAGGGCAAAACACCGATATACCCCTTAGAGGTGACGACGCCTGAAAATTCAAGATATATCAACGCTCAACAACATCCTCCCCCCGGCGGTCGCCGGGGAGCGGGGGGAATCCAACGTCAAGCCGCGCTCGTTCAAACAGGAAATGAGCCAGCTGACCCAGGCCAACTGCGCCCAAAAGTTGGACGAGATGAGCCAAAGCGTCCTGGAGCAGGGGCGTCAGGTGGCCCGTCGGTGCGACATGCTGGAATTGAAGCGCTACAAGGAAATGGTCGCCGAATTTATGCACGAGGCGGTTCGGTTTACCTTTGAGTTTAAGAAACAGTCGCTCCTGGACGCCCGGGGGCGGCATCGGGTGTACGCCCTCATCAAGCGCATCAACCAAAAGCTGGACGAGCTGACCCAGCAGTTGCTGGCCGGGGAGGCGGACAACCTCTCGGTCATGGCGGCGGTGGACGAGCTGCGGGGGATGCTGCTGGATTTGTACATGTAAATCCGGTGTCAGAGGCGGATGGTGAAGGTGGTCAGACCGTCTTTGTTTTCCGCCGTGATTTGGCCGCCGTGGGCCTCGATGATGTTTTTTGCGATGGCCAGGCCCAGTCCGCTGCCGCCGGTGGCGGTTTGGCGCGCCTCTTCGCCCCGGTAGAATTTCTCGAAAAAACGCGCCAGCTTTTCCGGGGGGATGTCCGCGCCGGTGTTGGACAGGCGAATGCGGGCGCGGTCGGCCGGGCTGTCGAGCATGACGGCGACCATCCCGCCGGGGGGCGTGTAGTGGGCGGCGTTGTGCAGTACGTTGTCCAGCGCCCGGGCCAGCTTGTCGGCGTCGGCGGACACCGGCGGGAGGTCCTCCAAGAAGAGGTCCACCGTGATCTCCCGCCGTTCGAACAGCGGGCGGGACTCCTCCGCCAATTGGTTGAGCATGACGCTCAGGTTGACCGGCGTCTTGTCCAGTTCCAGGTCGGTCAGGGAATACCGGGTCACCTCGAAGAGTTCCTCCACCAGCAAGCGTATGCGCTCGGCCTTGTTCAGGGCCGAGCGCGTAAATTTTTCCCGCTGCGCCTCGGACAGGTCGGGGTTTTCCCCCAGCAGTTCCAGATAGCCCAGCACCGAGGTCAGCGGCGTACGGATGTCGTGGGCCAGGTAGACCACCAGCTCGTCCTTGCGCTGTTCCGCCTCCCGGGCCGCGTAACGGGACAGGCGGAGTTCCGCCCCCACCTCGTTGAGCACGGTTTCCAGCGATTTGAGCCGCCGGGGCAGGGTCACCTTGCCGTCCGGCCCGGCGGCGTCCGGGCGCAGTCCGGTTCGGATGAGGTCGGTGTATTCCTTAAAAAAGGGCCGGAAAATCCAACCGGCCAGGGGGATGACCAGCAGCAGAACGCCGCCGAAAATCAACACCTCCCGGTTTTCGCTGAAAAAATAGAACAGCCACTGCCAGGAGGGGCTCTCGGTGCGCCGGTAGATTCCGTCCAAATAGTCTTTCACCAGGGGCTGCGCCAGATAGGCCAGCGCCGCGCAACCGCCCGCCAAAACGGCGACGCGCAGCAGCACTTTGGCGTACAGGGCGGGCCGCGTACTATGCCTCAATTTTATACCCCACTCCCCAGACGGTTTGGATGTACTCCTTCCGCTTGCGGGTGTCCCCCAGCTTTTTCCGCAGGTTTTGGATGTGCACCATCACGGTGTTGTTGGCCTCGTAATATATTTCCCCCCAGACAGTCTCGAAGATGCGCTCGCTGCTGATGACCTCGCCCCGGTTGCGGCACAGCAGGAGCAGCACAGAAAACTCGATGGGGGTCAGCGCGATTTCTTTGCCGTAGAGGTGGCAGGTGTGGGCCCGGGTGTCCAGCCGGAGGCCGCGGATTTCCAGGACGTCCCGATCCGCCCCGCCGCCCCGGGACGGCATACCGGCCCGGCGAAGCTGCGCGCCGATACGGGCCAGCAGTTCCATGGGGTTGAATGGCTTGACCATATAGTCGTCGGCCCCCAGGGAGAGGCCCTTGATCTTGTCAATGTCCTGATCCCGGGCGGTGAGCATGATGATGGGGAAGGTGTACTTCTCCCGGAGCAGGCGGCAGACCTCGAACCCGTCCATGCCGGGCATCATGACGTCCAGCACGGCCAGGTCGATGTCCTCCAGGGGCGCCTCCTCCAGCGCCTCGGCGGGGGTCTCGTATTTGCGCACCGTGTGTATCCCCGCCAGGTAGGCTTCCAGCAGGTCGAGCAGCTCCGGTTCGTCGTCTATGAGCAGGATATTGGCCACGTAGAGGTCTCC
>JAITQI010000164.1 GCA_031289065.1 Oscillospiraceae bacterium | reverse complement strand
TTTTATGTCAACTCAAACCAAATCCCGAAGGGCTTTCCCCAAGAGAGACCCCGCCACATGGGCGTGGCAAATCGCCAGCGCCAGCGCGTCGGCGGCGTCGTCCGGCCGGGGCACGGCTTCCAGATGCAGCAGCTGCCGCACCATCTCCATGACCTGCCGCTTGTCCGCGCCGCCGTAGCCCGCCACCGCCTGCTTGACCTGCATGGGCTTGTACTCAAACACCGGCAACCCCCGCCGCGCCAAGGTCATGAGGATCACCCCCCGCCCGTGGGCCACGGCCAGCCCGGTGGTCACATTCTTGCTAAAAAACAGCTCCTCCACCGCCGCCGCGTCCGGCTGAAACGTTTCCAACAGCGACAGCAGATCGTCCCCGATGCTCAAAAGCCGCAAAGGCAGCGAAACCCCCGCCGGGGTCGTAATCGCCCCATGCCGCACAGGCACGAGCGACCCCTTCTCGGTATCCACCACCCCAAATCCCACCGTAGCCAACCCCGGATCAATCCCCAAAATCCGCATAAAACCCCCATAAATTGTCAGTCGAGACCCGCCAAAACCCTAAAACACTTTCCTCTGCCCCCTTCCCGCAGGAAGGGGGTGCCGTCCGCAGACGGCGGGGTTGAGCCAACCCCCGGCTCTTCGAGCCACCGCCTTCGGCGGAAGAAGAACGGGTGAATAGAGAGCCTTAATTGTCAATTGTCAATCGTCAATTGTCAATTGACAAGCCCCCCTCATCACGCCCATCCGTCCGGCCTCATACGTCAGCCCGCCCTGCAAGAACGCGTCATAAGGCGGCCGCATGGGCGCGTCGCAGGACAGCTCAATCGAGGCCCCCTGCACGAAGGTGCCCGCCGCCATGACCACCGGATGGTCGTACCCCGGCATGGCCCACGGCTCGGGCACGGCGAAAGCGTCCACCGGCGACCCGGCCTGCAAGCCCTGGCAGAAGCGCAAAAGCGGTTCCGGCGCGCCGAAGCGCACCCGTTGGATGATGTCGCGCCGGGCGTCCAGCGGGCCGGGATCGGCCGCGAACCCCAGCCGCTCCATCAGCCCGGCGCAGAAGGCCGCCGTCATCAGCGCCTGGGATACCGTGTGCGGGGCCAGAAACAGCCCCTGAAACAGCGCCCGGTTCTGCCCCAGCGTGGCCCCGCAGGCCCGCCCGATGCCCGGCGCGGTCAGTCGGGCCGCCGCCCGCTCCACCAGCGCTTGCCGGCCCGCGACGTAGCCCCCGGTGAGCGCCAAACCGCCGCCGGGGTTTTTAATGAGCGATCCGGCGACCAAATCGGCCCCCGCATGCCCCGGTTCCCGCTCCTCCACGAACTCGCCGTAGCAGTTGTCCACCACGACCACAGTCCCCGGGCTCTCCCCATGGACAAGGGCGGTCAGCCGTTCCACCTCGTCCATCGACAGCGCCCGCCGGTCGCCGTACCCCCGGGAGCGTTGAATGAGCGCGGCCCGAATGGGACGCGCCCGCAGCAACCGCGTCAGGGCCGCCCAATCCGGCCCGCCGTCCGGCGCGGGGTCGGCCTGGACATACCCCACCCCGTAGTGCGCCAGCGACCCGAACGGCGGCGTCTCCGACAGCCCGATCACGCCGCCCAGCGTGTCATAGGGGGCCCCCACCGCCGACAGCAGCGTCTCCCCCGGCGACAGCGCCCCGAACAGCGCGCAGGCGATGGCATGGGTACCGTTGACGAATTGGAGGCGCACCAAAGCGTCCTCGGTGCCCATCACCTCGGCGTACACCGCGTCCAGCGTCTCCCGCCCGGCGTCGTTATACCCGTAACCGGTGGTTCCGGCGAAATGCGCGTCGGACACCCGATGCCTCTTAAAAGCGCCCAGCACCCGCTCGGTGTTGCCCCGCGCCACCCGGGAAAAATCCGCAAACCGCCCCGCCAGCGCCGCCTCAGTGTCCGCCGCCAAAGCCTCCAACCGGAGCTGTCCGCCCCACGGCCCCTGTGTTTTGTCTTCCGTCATATCAAAGGCTGTATACGTCTTCGGCCGACAGCAACCCGACGCCCGCCTTGCGCAGCGCCACCGAGGCGCATTCGTTGTCCTCCACCCGCAGAATGACATAGGCCGCGTCGCTCTTGCGGGTGATAAAGGCGTAGGCGTACTCCACCGCGATGCCCGCCTGGTTCAGCGTTTCCAAAACACCGTGCAACGCCCCGGTGTGATCCTCCAGGCAGACCGCGATGACCTCTGTGCGGCTGACGGTCAGCCCCGCCGCCCGCAGTCTGTCCAGCGCCTTGTCCGGCTCGTTGACAATCAGGCGCAAAATGCCGAAATCCGTCGTGTCCGCGATGGAGAGGGCGCGGATTTCAATCCCCGCCCCGGCCAGCACCCCGGTGATCTCGGACAGGGTGCCCGCTTTGTTTTCCACAAACACCGAAATTTGATGGATAGCCATGGGTTGACCTCCTTTGAATTCAGTTGCCCTGTTTGAAATATGACTCAATCCCATCGGGATTTATCCCACAGATTGGCACCCCAGCAAGCGTCACCCCAGCGTCCGCTTGTCGATGACCCGCTTGGCCTTGCCCTCCGAGCGCTCGATGCTCTTCGGCTGCACCAGGGTGATTTTGGCGGCGATGCCCAGGGTGCTCTCCACCTCCCGGCGGATGCGGCGCTCCAGTTCCTCGATGGCCCGCACCTCGTCGGAAAAGGCGGTTTCGGCCATTTCCACCTGGATTTCCAGCGTGTCCAGATTGTCCTTCCTGTCCACCACAATCAGGTAATAGGGCGCGGCCTCGCCAAAGCCCAGCAGCACAGCCTCGATCTGGGACGGGAAGACGTTGACCCCCCGGATGATCAGCATGTCGTCGGTGCGCCCGGTGGGTTTGTCCATGCGCACCAGGGTGCGGCCGCAGGCGCATTTCTCATGTTTGAGAGATGTGATGTCCCGGGTGTTGTACCGAATAAGCGGCATGGCTTCCTTAGTCACGCAGGTGAATACCAGCTCCCCCCGCTGTCCGTCGGGCAGTGGTTGGCCTGTGGCCGGGTCAACTACTTCTGTGAGGAAGTGGTCTTCCTGAACGTGAAGCCCTGTCTTGCAAGGACATTCGTTGGCCACGCCGGGGCCGGAGATTTCGGACAGACCGTAAATGTCATACGCCTTCAGCCCCAGCCGCGCCTCGATCTCGGCGCGCATCCCCTCGGTCCACGGCTCCGCCCCAAAAAAGCCCAGCCGCAGTTTGAGCTTGTCCTGAAGCCCCGCCGCCCGCACCGCGTCCCCCAGCAACATGGCGTAGGAGGGGGTGCACAGCAGCACCGTCGAGCCGAAGTCGGCCATGATTTGCAGCTGCCGCTTGGTGTTGCCCGTGCTCACCGGGATGGTGGCGCAGCCGACCGTTTCGCCGCCGTAATGCCCGCCCAGCCCGCCGGTAAACAGCCCATACCCATAGGAGACATGCATGACATCCTCTCGGGTCACGCCGCACATGGTCAGACTGCGGGCCATGCACTCGCTCCAAATGTCCACGTCCTTCTTGGTGTACCCCACCACCGTCTGCTTGCCGGTGGTGCCCGACGAGGCGTGAATGCGCACCACCTCGCTCAGGGGGGTGGCGAACATGCCGTAGGGGTAGCTGTCCCGTAAATCGGTTTTCAGGGTAAAGGGGAGGCGGGGCAGATCTTCCAGGCCCCGAATGTCCCCCGGCTCCAGCCCGGCGGCCTTCATCTTGGCCCGATAGGGGGCCACATGCCCATAGGCCCGGGTCACGGCGTCCCGCAGGCGCGCCCCTTGCAGCGCGGTCATCTCGTCTCGGGACATGGTCTCCAGTTGTTCATTCCAAAACATTGATATCCCCTCCCAGCGCGAAGGCTGTCCGATTGCTTTCCAAGAATTTCGGCTTGACGCAAGCCTCCAGCGCGTTGTCCCACAGTTCTTTGTCGCCGCCAAGGAGTCGGGCCGCCGCCCCCAGCAAGGCGATGTTGGAGGCCCGGGGGTTGCCCGCCTGAGCGGCCAGCGCCGGGGCGTCCGCCACGGTGAGCCGCCGCCCCGAGGCCCGGATGGTCTCGGCGATGTTCTCCGGATAGGCCTCCTTCCCCGCGATGACCGGCATGGGCGGGATCTTCTGGTCGCTCATGACCACCGCCCCCTCCGGCTTGACATGGGGCAGCCAGCGCAGGGCCTCCAGCTGTTCCAAGGCAATGAGCAGGTCGGCCTCTCCCTCCGGGATGAGGGGCGAATCCACTCGTTCCCCCGCGCGGACATAGGTCACCACGCTGCCGCCCCGCTGGCTCATGCCGTGCACCTCGCTGACCTTGACGTCCAGCCCCTGGGCCAGATAAAACGCGCCCAAAATCCGGCTGGCCAGCAGGGAACCCTGCCCGCCAACCCCCGCGATGAGAATATTCACGCGACGCACTTCCCTTCTTCAGACCTTAGACGTCAGCGGTGTTATTTTGCCTACCGCCCCTAACCGTTGATGGCACCGAACCGGCAAACCCGGGCGCACAGGCCGCACCCCACGCACAGGGTGGGGTCGATGGCCGGAACGGCCCCGTCGGCCCGGAGGGCGGGACAGCCGATGCGCAGGCAGGCCCGGCAGTTTTTGCAGGCGGCCCCCGCCACGGCCAAGGGCGAACGCTTCACCACCTGGGGCAGCAGCACGCAGGGCCGCCGGGCGATGACCACAGACGGTTCGGGGGCTTGCAGCTCCTCCCCCAGCGCCTGTTCCAGCGCCTCCAACTCGTGGGGATCGACCACCCGCACCCGCCTGACCCCCGCGGCGCGGCACAGGGCCTCGATGTCCACCCGGGGGGCGGGCGCGTTTTGCAGGGTCAACCCGGTGGCCGGGTTTTGCTGGTGCCCGGTCATGCCGGTGATAGCGTTGTCCAGAATGAGAACCGTCCCCGGGGACTGGTTGTAGACCATGTTGATGAGTCCGGTGATCCCCGAGTGGAAGAAGGT
>JAITQI010000155.1 GCA_031289065.1 Oscillospiraceae bacterium | reverse complement strand
AGCATTTGTTGTGTCTGCGTCTCAATCCGATGCAGCACTGGTCTTCCCCGAGGCCATTACGGAGTAAATCCCCGACGCTTTCCCGCACACAAGGTTGTTTGCGGGGATAATGAACTGGTGCCGGATGCTCCGCCCCGGCGGAAGTCCGGCACCGTATGATAAGGAAATGAAAAATGAAAAAAGTGATGATGATGATGGCGGGCATGTTGCTCGCAGGAGCTGTGAACGCGGCAAGTGTTAATTGGGCCACAGGCACACTTACTACCGTTCTCACAGGCTACACCACGACGTGGCAGGGTCAGACAGCGTACTTTTATCTGTGCAACGAGAGTTTCGATTTGTCCGGTATTATTGCTGGCCTGAAGGACGGCGGCACTATCCCGGGCAGTGTGGGCAGTCCGGATCTGTCTGTCGCACTTTCAACCAAAGGTGCCACAACTGGTACAGGTGCTTCGACTGAGTTTGGAGCTGGACAATACGCATACGGGTGGGGCGTCGCTTTCAATGCTGATAGAACTCAGTTCGCCATCTTAGCCGTGACCAAGTCTAATGTATTTCCAACGGGAGCTAATGCGACCCTAACTTTCGGAGGCTTGGCTACTGTCTATGATATTGCCCCTGTCCCCGAGCCGACGGCCATGGCGTTGATCGCCCTGGGTGTCGCTGCTGTCGGATTACGCCGCAAGTTCACAAAATAAGCGGCAGACGCTCACCCCGCACGGCGTATCGGCGGATGGGTGAACGTCGGAAAATCCAAACAACCTCCGCACCCGTCCGGGGCGGAGGTTGTCCGTTAGGATGGCGCCGGAAACAGGACGCCCGCCGGGAATACAGACCTTCTACCCGCTTTTCACTGTATGACGTCTTTTACGTATAAAGCCCGTTCCCAGACAGGCGAGATCCGGCAAGGCTCGGTCAACGCGGACACACGGTCGGAGGCGCTGGCGCGTTTGAAAGAGAAGGGTCTTGTCGTCATCTCCATCGAGGGGATGCCCGGCAAGGCGTCCCGCGCGCCGGCCCGCCCGGCGGTTCCGGGCTGGCTCGCAGGAGCCGGGGGCGCGGCGCTCGCGCTGACGGCCGCCCTCTTTTTTTTCTACCACGGAAAACAAAGGCAGCCCGGAGCACGGGGGGACGCGCCCGCCCCCGCCGCCCCCGCCGCGACGTCTATGCCCGGGCCGGCGCCGGGGCTTCCGCCCGCGCCGGCGCACGAGCCTTCCGGGACCCCTCCGGAAGAGGCGGGCATCTCCGCGGCCGCGGGGCGCGGCATGCCGCCGGCGCCGCCGGCGCAGACGAAAGCGGCGGAGGCACGGGAGCCGGGAGACGACCGGCGCGTGCTGAAGAAAATACCCGAGGGCATCCGCCTTTCGAACGCGGGGGCCACCAACCGCGCCGAGACGGGCTATTCCTCCATGACCGAGCGGATCATCAACATGGTGGTCAACACGAAGCCGGGCTATATGCCGGGTCCCCTGCTGGCCCTTCCGCCGGATGAAGACCTTGAAAAAGTCCTGAACGCGGACATCGGCATTTTCGACGACGACACGGATGAGAAAATCGGGCAAAAGAAAAACGTCGCCTACGTGAAGGAACGGTTCAAGGCGTATCTGGCGGCGGGGGGCGAAAAGGACGGGTTCCTGGCCGATTACCACCAGGGGCTGGTCGCCCTCGCGGCCGAGCGGAATGACGCCCAGGGCCATTACTACCAGCTCAAGAAAGCGGGCGAGGATCAGGCCGCGGCCCTGTATTTCGAGGAGAAGAACAGGGAGTACGAAGGGCGCGGCATCGCGCCTTTGCGCGCCGGCAAGATTGAACGCCCAAAATGAAGCGGAGAGATTGAACGATGAAAGCATGCGTCCTGTTAACAGTGCTGCTGGGGTGCGGAGCGTCCGCCGCGGAGACGGGCAGGCCTCCCCCCAAGGCGCCGGCGCCCGCCGCGCGCGACGGCGGGCACACCAATTTTGTCTCGTGGGCGGGCGGGATGGTCGTCATCCCGGCGAAAGGCCCGGCGGTTGTCCTCCTGAACGCGCAGCAAACCGTGGAAGCGGGGAGGCTGGAGGCAGCGGTTGACGGGATCGGGCTTAAAACACGGCTGCCGGTCAGATTCCGGCAGGCCGCCGCAGACGACCCCGCGCGGGCCGCAAGAAAGCTGCTGGACGACACGAACACGGTCGCCGCCGTGATCCTTGTGACCGACGAGCCGGAGGCGCCCTCGCTTTTGATCGCCCCCGAGGCGCGCTGGGCGCGCGTCAACGTCGCGCCCCTCGGAAAAGGCGAGGCGCAGGCCGTCCGCGCGGTGAAAGAGGTGTGGCGGGCGTACGGCTACCTGATGGGCGCGGCCAATTCCAATTTCCCCAAGAGCCTCATGCGGCCGGTCGGCGGGCCTGACGACCTGGACGGGCTGCTGCCGGACGCGCTTTGCCACGAGGGGATGATGAAGATCCAAAAGCAGGCGGAGGAGAGGGGGACCACGCCGAGCCGCAGATATCCCTACCGGAAAGCGGTGGAGGAGGGCTGGGCGCAGCCCCCGACAAATGACCTGCAAAAAACGGTCTGGGACGAGGTCAAAGCGAAGTCCCGCGGACGGGATTAGGCGCAATGAAACAGACGCTCCCAGGCCTGGTCGTTTTTCTGGGATCCTTCCTCGTCTTCGGCGTCCAGCCGGTCATGGGCAGGACGCTGCTCCCGCTTTTCGGGGGCATCGCGACGGTCTGGGTCGTCTGCCTGGCCGTGTTCCAGACCCTGTCGCTGGCCGGATACAGCTACGCCCATCTGCTGTCCCGGGCGTCTGTGCCGGACGCGGCGGCGAAGAAGCTGCAGGGGGCGCTTCTGGCGCTGTCCCTCCTGCTGACGGTTGCGCTGGTCGGCCTGCGGGGGCGTCTGGCGGCATGGGCGGGCGGCTCCCCGTATCCCGTCCTCCAGGAGGTCGCCCTGATCTGCGCCTTTGTGGGCCTCCCTTATGTTTTGCTGTCGGCGAACGGCATCCTGGTGCAGGCCTGGCTGTCGCGTTTCCGCGAGCAAAAGGTGTACCGCCTGTATGCGGTCTCCAACGCGGGATCGTTCTGCGGGCTGCTGGTTTATCCGTTTGTCCTGGAGCCGTGGGTTTCATTGACCGCGCAGTGGGCGGGCTTCGCCGTGCTTCTGGCGCTGTACACCGCGCTCCTGTTCTTCCTCCCGCATGACCGCGGCGGCGCCCCGCCCCCGGGCCGGGACGGGGCGGCGCGCGGGGCCGGGCGGCTGGGCCTGGGCGTCCGGGTGCTTTGGGTCGCGCTCCCCGCCTCGTCCTGTTTTGTCCTGAACGCCGTGACGACGCATCTGTCCGAAGAGATCCTGCCCATACCCCTGCTGTGGATTGCGCTGCTTGCGCTTTTCCTTTTGAGCTATGTGTTCGGGTTCTCGAAAAAGGGCGAGGGGGCCGTTGAATGGCTGTGTGTCCTCACGCTGATCCCCTTGTTCGGATGCGCGCACGCGCTGGGTGGCCAGGACGCGAACACGGGATTCGTGAAAAATCTGGCCTTCGGCCTCTTGCTTGTCCTCTTGGGGTCCACGTTCATCCACTCGTGGCTCTGCCGGCTGCGCCCGCATGTGGGGGAGCTGACGGCTTTCTACATGAGCCTTTCCGCCGGGGGCGCCGCGGGGGGGATCCTGGCCGGCGTGGTCGCGCCCGTCCTGTTCAAGACCGTGTTCGAGTATCCCCTGTCCCTGATGCTGGTCGGCCTGCTGGCCTGCTGTTTTGCCCGCTCGCGGCCGCCGGCGGAGTCCGGGAGGAGAATGGCCCTGGGCGTCTACGGCGGCGTCCTTGTCTGCCTGGCCGTTGCGATGGCCGGCCTCCTCTCTCCCGCCAAAGGGAGGCGGGTGCTTCAGCGGGCGCGGAATTTCTATGCGTGCATGCGCGTCGAGAAAGCGGAGTTCGTGTCCGACTACGGCGAGGTTGTCGAGTCGCACCATTTGATGCACGGGAACGTGACGCACGGGTATCAGTTCCTGCCGCATTATTTGCGGAAAAAGCCGACGGCCTATTTCGGCCCGCACGGCGGCGGGT
>JAITQI010000063.1 GCA_031289065.1 Oscillospiraceae bacterium | reverse complement strand
GAAAGCGGGGGCTGTCGCCCCCGCTTTCTCGCGCCGTCGCGCCCACTTGTAGGGGACGGCGTCCCCGACGTCCCGTGGCTGAAGAACCCGCAACCTTCCCGCGCAAATCCCCCAACCCGTCGGAGACGGCGTCCCCGACGCCCCGACGTTGAAGAATCTCAAAAACCTCACCCATGACGTAACACCATGTGTTATAATAAAGACGGACGAAAGGGAACAAGACGGCCCAAAGGGAACACAAGGCGCGAGCAACGGCCGGAGGCCGACAGGAAGCCGTTTTGAAGCCCCGCTGACAATCTACGGGCAGCGCCGCGCTGCCCACCGCGGAGGGTTAGCATGGAAAATGCGATTGAAGTCCGCGAACTGCGGAAGTCCTACGGCGAAAAACGCGTATTGGATGGCGTGACCTTTGCGGTCGGGCGTGGAGAGGTGTTCGGCCTGCTCGGCGTAAACGGCGCGGGCAAGACGACGACCATCGAGTGTATCGAAGGGCTGCGCAAGCCCGACAGCGGCGAAATCCGCGTAAACTGTTCCCTCGGCGTGCAGCTGCAAAACACCGTCCTGCCCCCGATGATGACGGCGAAAGAGGCGATGCGCCTGTTCTGCGCTTGGCACAAGGTTGAGTATCGCGGCGACCTGCTTGCGCGCTTCGATATGAGCGGCGAATACCTCAATAAAACATATTCGGCCCTCTCAGCCGGGCGCAAGCGGCGCTTGCACCTCGCCCTCGCCCTGTGCCACGAGCCGCAAATGCTGTTCCTCGACGAACCGACGGCGGGGCTTGACGTCGAGGGCAGACACGCGCTGCACGAGGAAATACGCAAACTCAAAGCGGCTGACGTGAGTATCTTGCTCGCTACGCACGATATGGCGGAAGCCGAGAGCTTGTGCGACAATATCGCGATTTTGCGCGGCGGGGTGATCGCCAAGCAGGGCAATCCCCTTGACCTTACGGCAAGCGCCGGGATCAGGAGTAAAATCACGGTAAAAACGCGCAACAGCGCCGACTATCAGACCTTCAACGCAAGCAATATTGCGGATTTCCTGACGGATTATTTGGCGAAAGTCAAAGCGGCGGACGATGAAATCACAGACCTCCGCGTGGAACGGGCGGGGATTGAGGACATCTTCCTCGAAGTGGCGGGAGGCGCGAAATGAAAGCGTTTGCAACGCAGTTGGAGATACAGTTCAGGCAGGATCTGCGCGACAAGGGCGTTTTGATGGTGTATTACCTCGTGCCCCTCGTGTTCTACCTCGTGATGGGAAGCATCATGAAAACGCTGTCCATGGACAATGCCACGCCGCTGATCCTCTCCATCACGATATTCGCGCTGTCCATGTCGGCGTTTCTCGGAATGCCGCAATCCCTCGTAAAATCCCGCGAGGACGGCATACTCGAAGCCTACCGCGCCGCCGGCATACCGCCGTGGAGCTTGCCGCTGTCGGTGATTGTCATATCGACGGCGCACATCATGCTCGTGTCGGTGATCATCTGCTTCAGCGCGCCGTATCTCTTCAACGCGGCTGTTCCGGAGAGCTTGGGCGGGCACTTCTTCGCGGTGTTTCTCATCACGCTCTGCTCGGAGGGCGTGGGCGCGCTGTTGTCGTGCTTTGTGAAAAAGCAGAACACCATGACGCTCGCGGCGCAATGTCTGTTCCTGCCAAGCATCATGTTCAGCGGCATCATGTTCCCGTCCGAATTGCTGCCCAAACCCATGCAATGGCTCGGCGAAGTCCTGCCCGCGACACAGGGCGTGAGATTGTTAGCGGGTGATGAGCTGCGGATTACGCCGCTGATGATCCTCGCGGCGATAACCGTCGCCGCGTTCGCGGCAAGCGTGGTGATGTTCAGACGAATCAGCCTGAGAAAATGACACCCCCGTTCGTAGAGGACGGCGTCCCCGATGTCCCGCGGTTGAACTTTTTGACACCCTAAAACCCGCCGTCCAACGCCAGTTGTCCGCAATTTCCCCCAACTTATCCCCCGCATGGCCCAAAACGGCGGGACAGCGCCGCTTCCAAATTTAGGGGCTCAAATGCGCCCCCCCGCCCGTCCGGGCGTTGCATTCCCACTGGCCGTGTGATATAATGACAAAACAGCGAACGCCGGGGGCGTTCACGAATCTCTCGGCTCATCATGGGGCCGCGCAAGCGGGGGTTGGGCGAATGCCCGAACAGAAAAGAGACTAGTATGAGGTGCTCGGCCTGAACAAGGGCGCGTCCGAGGATGAGATCAAAAAGGCCTATCGCAAGCAGGCCAAGGAATCTCACCCCGACCTGCACCCGGGGGACAAGACCGCCGAGGCCCGTTTCAAAGAACTCAGCGAGGCCTACGAAACCCTGTCCGACAGCGGCAAGCGCACTCGGTACGACCAGTTCGGCCACGCCGGGGTCGATCCCTCCTACGGCGCGGGCGGCCATGGCGCGGGCGGTTACGGCGGCTTTTCCGGGTTCGGCGACGACCTGGATTTGGGCAGTATTTTTGAATCCTTCTTCGGAGGCTCCTTTCAGGGTGCCCGGCGAACGGGCGGCCCCCAGCGGGGGGACAGCCTCCGCGCCGCGCTGACCCTCTCCTTTGAAGAGGCGGCCTTCGGCTGTCAGAAGGAGATGGAGCTCAATCGGGTGGAGGCCTGCGCCCGTTGCGGCGGCGCGGGCACGGCCGACGGCGCCGCGCCGCCCACCTGTTCGGTTTGCCGGGGCGCCGGTCAGGTGCGGGTGACCCGGCAGACGCCCTTGGGGGCCTTTGCCTCCACAGCGCCCTGCACCGCCTGCGGCGGGCGGGGCCACGTCGTCAAGGATCCCTGCCCCGATTGCCGGGGCGAAGGGCTGGTTCGGCGCAGGGTCGCCCTGTCGGTCAAGGTGCCGGCCGGGGTGGACGCCGGGCAGGCGATCCCCCTGCGCGGCCAGGGCAACGCCGGTAAAAATGGCGGCCCCCCCGGCGATGTGCTGGTGGAAATCAACGTGCGCCCCCATGCCTTCTTCGTGCGGGACGGCGTTTCGGTGCATTGCGACATTCCCATTACCTTCGTCGAGGCCGCTCTGGGCGCGGAGCTGGAGGTGCCCACCCTGGACGGCAAGGTCAAATACAACGTCCCGGAGGGCACACAGAACGGCACCGCCTTCCGCCTCAAGGGCAAGGGCATCCCCTCCCTGCAGGGCAGAGGCCGGGGCGACCAGTTCGTACACATCGCGGTGGAGGTGCCCCGGGGCCTGAACAAAAAGCAAAAGACCCTCCTCCAGGAATTCGCCGCCACCTTGAACGACGGCAACCACCCCGCCCGCAAGGGGTTTAAGGATAAAACAAAAACGTGAATACACTTGCGAGGATTTTTAGGAGAATACGGTTCGGCGCTTTTGCGGCCAAACCGTATACGGTGAAATAGGAGGGGTCCTCTCTTGTGGCAACAATTTGTCAATGAGTTAAACGGGATTTTGGACGGCTTCCGCCGCTTTAACCCCCGGAGCTTCAACTGGCCGGTGCTGGTTTGGTCGGCGGCCCTGGTGATCTTTGTCTGTGTTTTCTTCAGCTGGTATCGGCGGGACATGCGCCCACGGCGCGGTTCCCTGGAATGGATCGGCGCGTTGGAACGCCCCAAGCTGTCCTTTTTGAAGCCGGTGGGGCGTATGGCCCGCCTCGATGTCCTGTGCGCCTTGGCGCTGACCCTGGCCTACGGGGCGCTGGCCTTCGCCTTCACCGGGGACACCAAAGCCCCCCAGTCCTTCTGGCGGGCCGGGGACACCGCGAACGTCTTCTTGCTCGACCTGGGCGAGGTCAAACACCTGGACACCTTCATGTATTACACCGGCCTGATGGACGGCTCCTGGACGCTGGAGCTCTCCGAGGACGGCGAGAACTGGCGGACGCAGAGCTATCAGGAGACCGACCAGTCTACCGGCGGGGAAATCACGAAATCCGGCATGACCCAGGCCTGGAGCGAGCTGTTCAAATGGCGCTACGCCCGGTTGGAAGCCGACCACACCCTGCCCACCCGGTATATCCGCGCCAGCGCCAGCCGCGCCGAAATGGAGCTGGGAGAACTGATCCTGGTGGAGCAGGACGATGAGGGCCGCCGGGTGACCGTAAAGACGGAGGATCTGCGTCAGCGCCAGCCGGAATACGGGGCGCTGTTCGACGAACAGACCCTTGTGCCCCGCACCCCCACCCAAAACAACGGCACCATTTTCGACGAAATCTACCACGCCCGCACCGCCTATGAGTACATCCAAAACGTCCGCCCCACCGAGACCACTCACCCCCCCCTGGGCAAGGGTATCATCTCCCTGGGCATACAGATCTTTGGCATGACCCCCTTCGGCTGGCGGTTCATGGGCATCCTGTTCGGCGTGCTCATGGTGCCCGTCTTCTATGTGCTGGTCAAGAACATCTTCGGCAACACCGCCGTAGCCATCTGCGGCACCGCCGTGTTCGCCTTTGAGAACATGCACTTCACCCAAACCCACCTGGCCACCATCGACACCTACGGCGTCTTCTTCACGCTGCTCATGTACCTCTTCATGTACCGCTATATCTGCTCGGGCTACGAGACGCCCTTCCGCAAGACCTTGCTCCCCCTGGCCCTGTGCGGCCTCTCCTTCGGCTTTGGGGCGGCCTCCAAGTGGACGGGCATCTACGCCGCCCTGGGCCTGGTCGCCCTGTACGTGGTCTACCTGGTTCTGCGGGGGCGGCATCAGGCGGCGGCCGGGCAGCGGCGGGCCTACGTCGTTTTCCTGGCCAAAACCCTGGCGGCCTCTCTGGTGTTTTTCGTCGTCCTGCCCCTGGTGATTTACACCGCCAGCTACATTCCCTACGTCAGCGTGGGGGGGAAGACCTTCGCCTTCGGCGCGCTGCTGTTCGGGTGGGGGAGCGCGGCGTTGCCCATCGTGTTCCTGCTGGGGTTTGTACTGCCCCTGCCCGTGCTGCTTTTCATACGGCGGAGGGAGCACCCGGGGGAGACGGCGTTTTCCCCGGCCTGGGCGATGACCTTTTCCGCTGGTTCTGGGTTGCTGCTGCTGCTCCTCTTCCTGCTGGCCAGCCATTTCACGGCCCCCGCGGGGAGCGCGGGGGAGAACCAATACACCCTCAAAACCCTGTGGGACACCATGTGGAACAACCAAAAGGCCATGCTGGACTATCACGGCCGCTCGGTGCTGGGCAACACCCATCCCTACGAGTCCCGCTGGTGGATGTGGCTGTTTGACATCCGCCCCATCCTCTATTACGACAGCGGTTACCAAGACGGTCTGCGCACCGCCATCGGGGCCTTCACCAATCCCCTGGTCACCGTCGGCGGTCTGGCGGCCCTGGGGGCGGTGCTGATGGACTTCTTCCGCCGCAGGTCCCTCCCGGCCCTGTTCATCTTCGTGGGGTACATGGCCCAGCTGGTGCCCTGGATCCCGGTGGAGCGCATCACCTTCGCCTACCACTATTTCCCCGCTATGATCTTTTTGGCCCTGGCCCTGTGCTACGTCTTCAACAACATCTGGCAGCGCCGCCCGGAGCACCGCCGCCGGGTCTACCTCTTCGCCGGGCTGTGCGTGGGTCTCTTCGTCCTGCTCCTGCCCCCCATCGTCGGCATCCCCATGCCCCAATGGTACTCCCAATACGTCGTAAAATGGCTCCCCACTTGGCCCTTTTAAGAAACAAACCACCCGCAAAAAGGCAGATAATTGACAATTGTCCATCGTCAATTGTCAATTGAAAGTTGCCCCCCGGAGGAACAACCCATGCCCCCATTGTCCGACGCCCATACCCACAGCAGCTTCTCCTTTGACGGCAAGGACACCATGTCCGCCCTGGCCGACGGGGCCGCCCGGGCCGGGCTGTCTGTCCTGACGGTGACCGACCACTACGACGTGTACAGCCGGTTTACCCCGGCGGACTACCTGGCCGCCTACCGAGCCGCCGCCGCCGACGGGGCGGTGGAACTCCTGCTGGGGGTGGAACTGGGGGAGGGGCACCTGGACGCCGCCGGTTCCGACGCCCTGCTGGACGCCCTGCCCCTGGACTTTGTGCTGGGTTCCTGCCACTATGTAGAGGGCCAGCCGGACTTTTACGACATCCGCTGCGCCGAGCTGGACGAGTGCCGCCGCCGCGTCGAGGGCTACCTGGACGAACTGCTGCGCATGATCGCCTGGGGCCGGTTCCACGTGCTGGGGCACCTCACCTACCCGTTGCGCTACATGGCGGGCCGGGAGGGCTTCCCTGTGGATTTTTCCTTTTGTGAGGATCGGGTCAAGGCGGTCTTCCGGGCCCTGGTCGAAAGCGGCAAGGGCATAGAGGTCAACGTCTCCGGCCTGCGGCGCGGCTCCTTCGCCATGCCGGACCTGCCCCTTTTGGAGCTGTTCCGGGCCTGCGGCGGCGAAATCGTCACGGTGGGCTCCGACGCCCACAACGCCGGGGACGTGGGGGCCCATATCCCCGACGGATACGCCCTGCTCCGGGCGGCGGGTTTTGCCAGCGTCGCCCTGTTCCGTCAGGGCCGCCCGGACTTTGTGAGAATTTGAGCGCCCACCATCAAAAAAATGTC
>JAITQI010000115.1 GCA_031289065.1 Oscillospiraceae bacterium | reverse complement strand
CCCCAGGATGCCAGCCCTCCCCGGCCAGCACAAGGGCGGGCGCGCTTTCGGCCTCCTCGTCTATCAGATCCAGCGCCTGGGTGAAAATCTCGTTTTCCACCTGTTGGCGCGTCCGGTTGCGGTCGCACAGTTCGGCGGCCCGATGGGGCGCGCGAATGGGATCGTCGGTCATCAGCCGTTCCACCGCCAGCGCGGCGTTGCCCATGCGTCCGGCGGCAATGACCCGGGGGGCCAGCGTGAACCCCCGCGTGGCGGCGGTGATCCGTCGGTCCGACGCCCCCGCCTCGGTCAGCAGCGCCTGTAAACCCACCTGCCCGTCCCGGGCCAAAATGGCCAGCCCGCGCCGCACAAACAGCCGGTTTTCCCCCGACAAGGGCATGACGTCGGCCACCGTCCCCAAGGCCAAAAGGTCGCCGTAGCGATCCAGCAGCTTGTCCTGAGACACGGGAGCGGCCAGGGCGCAGGCCAGCTTGAAGGCCACCCCCACCCCAGCCAAATGCGCGAAAGGATAGACCGAGTCCGCCCGGCAGGGGTTGACCACGGCGCAGGCGTCGGGCAGCGTCTCACGGCACTGGTGGTGGTCGGTGATAATCAGTTCCAGCCCCATGGCCCGGGCGGTCTCCGCCTCGGCGATGGCCGTGATCCCGGCGTCCACCGTGATGACCAGTCGAACGCCCTCGTCGTATAAACGCCCCAAGGCGGCCGCGTTCAGGCCGTACCCCTCTTCCATGCGATCCGGCACGTAGGTGGTCACCTGCCCCCCCAGTGAGCGCAGGAAGCGCGTCAGCAGCGCCACGGATGTCATGCCGTCCACATCGTAATCGCCGTAGACCGCCATGGGTTCCCCCGCTTCCAGCGCCCGCCGGATACGGTCCACGGCAGCCGCCATATCGGGCAACAGAAAGGGATCGTGGGGTTGGGAGACATCCACAAAAGCCCTGGCCGCTTCCGCGCTCCGGCAGCCCCGGGCGCACAGGGCGTACCCCACCAGCGGGCTGTATCCGGCCCCGGCCAGGGCGTCCAACGCCTCCTGGTCGGGCATCGCGATGTGCCAAGCGTCATATTTCATAGGTCGTCTCCCCACCGCCCCAAACGGCTCCAGGTCAATTTCCGCTGTTCCTGTCATTATACCAGCAAACCGGTCAAACGACAAGAGC
The DNA here is from genome assembly GCA_031289065.1 of Oscillospiraceae bacterium. Taxonomy (GTDB): domain Bacteria; phylum Bacillota; class Clostridia; order Oscillospirales; family UBA929; genus JAIRTA01. Next base: position 4,954 of record JAITQI010000115.1, on the reverse strand, counting down.
CAAAAACAGAGGACAGAGCGGGAGAAAACCCCCCCGTTTCTGTCCTCTGTCATCAGTTCACTGTCTTCTGCGTTTATTCGTCCTGCAACGCGTCGTAGCCCTCTTCGCCGGTGCGAACCTTGACCACGTTTTCAACGTCGTAGACGAAGATCTTGCCGTCGCCCATGTGGCCGGTGTAGAGAACCTTCTTGGCCGCCTGAATGACCGTCTCCACCGGCACCTTGCACACCACGATGTCAAGGCGCACCTTGGGCAGGAAGGTGACGTCCACCTCGACGCCGCGGTAGTGGGCCGCCAGATTGCCCTTCTGCATGCCGTAGCCCATGACGTTGGTGACCGTCATGCCGTTGATGCCGATGGCGTTCATGGCCACCTTCAAATCTTCCAGACGGCTGGGCTTGGCGATGATCTCCACCTTGGTGAACTTGAAGTCCGAATCGGGCAGCGGGTGCGGCTTGCGCACAACCGGCACCGCCTTCTCAATCGGCTCCGTTCCGGGCACCGAAGCGGGCAGGGAGGAGGGCTCGATGGCTTCCGGAGAGAACAGGAAGTCGGCGTAGCTGCTGACCAGCCCGTGCTCGGTGATGTCCAGCCCGGCGATTTCCTCTTCGGGCTTGACCCGCAGGCCGTTGGTCTTCTTGATAATCAGGAACAGCAGGGTGGTGGTGACCGCCGTCCAAGCGGCAATCGCCAACACGCCAGTGGCCTGTGTGCCCAACTGGGCCGCGCCGCCGCCGTAGAACAGACCAGCCACGCCGTTGGGCGCGCCGTCCGCGCCGGGAACATTGGGATTGGCGAACAGACCGGCTGCCAGCGTACCCCAAATGCCGTTGACACCGTGCACCGCGACGGCGCCCACCGGATCGTCCACATGGAGTTTGAAATCGATGACCTCAACGGCCAGCACAACGATGACACCGGCCACCACGCCGATAATGAGAGCGCCCAAGGCGTCCACGTTGGCGCAGGGGGCTGTGATGGCCACCAACCCCGCCAGCGCTCCGTTCAGGGACATGGACACATCCGGCTTGCCGTTTTTGATCCAGGTAAACAACATCGTCACAACAGTGGCGACACCGGGGGCGACTGTTGTGGTCAAGAAGATGGAACCCAACTGGGCGACGCCGCCCGCGGCCGCACCGTTAAAACCGTACCAGCCGAACCAGAGGATGAAGACGCCCAGCGCGCCCAAGGTCAGAGAGTGACCGGGGATGGCCCGGGCAGTCTTCTTGCCGGTTTTTCTGTCCATAGCGTACTTGCCGATGCGGGGGCCGAGGATCGCCGCGCCGATGAAGGCGGTGATGCCGCCCACCATGTGGATGGCCGAGGAACCCGCGAAGTCGATGTAACCCTTGGTAAACAGCCAGCCCTGAGAGTTCCAGACCCAACCGGCCTCGATGGGGTAGATGATCAGGCTGATGGCCGCGCTGTAGATGCAGTAGGCCGAGAACTTGGTGCGTTCGGCCATGGCGCCGGACACGATGGTCGCCGCCGTGGCGCAGAAGACCAGGTTGAAAACGAAGCCGGAGAAATCAAAGTTCGCAAAATCTGTGAAAATTTGGAGATTTGGTACACCGATGAGCCCCAAGACGTAGTTTTCGCTCATCATCAGGCTGAACCCCAGCAGGAGGAAGACAACCGTGCCGATGCAGAAATCCATGAGGTTCTTCATGATGATGTTGCCGGCGTTTTTCGCCCGGGTAAAGCCAGTCTCCACCATGGCGAAACCACCCTGCATAAAGAACACCAATGCCGCGCCGATCAAAAACCAAACTTGCCAAACTTCCATCGTTTTTCCACCCTTCCTTTTTCCAATCGGACCTCTATCATAAAAAGACGCCGTACGCCAAAAGCGTACAGCGTCTTTGCTGATAAGTCTATCTTAGCTTGCGGGATGTAATTTGTCAAGGGGGCTCGCGTAATTTTTGAATTTTTTGTGAATTGTCAAAAGCAACCGACAACCCGCCGCCAGCATTTTTAGTCAATCGCCCCAACCCACCCATCTGCCAATGCACACCCACGCCCCATAATTTTTCATTCTTAATTTTCAATTTTTAATTTTCATTGCGCCAAGCGCAATGAAAGGGTGGACTTTCGGCCCTATATACGATAGAATGACAGAAAATACAATCACAACGGCAAAAGGAGCGAACGAAACATGTACGTCGGCGTAGACGTGGGCGGCACCAACCTCGCCGCCGGCCTGGTGACCCCTGATGGGCAAATTCTGACCCGCGCCGCACGGCCCACAGCGCCGGACAGACCCCCCGAGGCCATCGTGGCCGACATCGCCGCCCTGATCGGCGAGCTCGCCGGGGCCCGCCAAGACATCCGCGCCGTCGGCGTGGGTATCCCCGGCCTGGTGGACAGCGCCGCCGGTCGGGTTATCTATACGCCCAACCTGCCCTTCGCCGACCTGCCCCTGGCCGCTATGCTGGGGCAGTCGGCCGACCGGCCGATCTTTCTGTGCAACGACGCCAACGCCGCGGCCTTCGGCGAGTATGCCGCGGGGGGCGGCCAAAACGCCCGCGCCCTGGTCATGGTCACCCTGGGCACCGGCATAGGCGGCGGCCTCGTCTTCGACGGCAAAATCCTGGAGGGCGTCGGCGGCGCGGGCGGGGAGATCGGCCACATGGTCGTGCGCCGGGACGGCCGCCCCTGTTCCTGCGGACGTCGGGGCTGTTGGGAGGCCTATGCCTCGGCCACCGCCCTGATCCGCGCCACCCGGGCGGCCATGGACGCCCACCCGGACAGCCTGATGTGGCCGGAGGGGCACGGCGACCCGCCCCGTGTCAGCGGACGCACCGCCTTCGCCGCCGCCGCCCGGGGAGACGCCGCCGCCCAAGAGGTGGTGGACGGATACCTCGATTGGCTGGCCGAAGGCGTGGCCAACCTCGTCAACATCTTCGACCCGGACGTGATTTGCGTGGGCGGCGGCGTTTCCGGCGAGGGCGACCGCCTGATCCTCCCCCTGCGGGAGCGGGTAGCGGCCCTCGCTTACGCCGCCGACGGCCGTTCGCCCGCGCTGCGCGCCCAAATCCGCAAAGCCCAACTCGGCAACGACGCCGGCTTAATCGGAGCGGCATTGCGCGCAACAGAAGACAGATAATAGCGGATAGAAGACAGCGGACAGAAACGGGAACGTCTCCCGTTCTGTCCGCTGTCTTCTATCCGCTATTGCTTATCCTTTAAGTATAGCTTCTGTCATCTTTCGTACATAGCTTTCAATGGCCGCTTCCGCATCTTCAGGATGTTCCTCCACCAGCCGAACCAGGGCGCTGCCCACAATCACCCCGTCGGCCAGTCGGGAGATTTGGGCGGCCTGTTCCGGCGTGTGGATGCCGAAGCCGACGCAGGCGGGCAGGGAAGTGGCCGAACGCACCAGGCCCACAAGATGGGGCAGGTCGGCGGTCAGCGCGTCCCGCGTCCCGGTGACCCCCATCGAGGACACCACATAGACAAACCCGGACGCCTGCCCGGCGATCCGCAGCGCCCGCTCCTCCGAGGTGGGGGCCACCAGCGAAATGACGTCCACGTCAAACCCGACGGCGGCCTGTTTGACCTCCCCCTGTTCCTCGAAGGGCAGATCCGGGATGATCACCCCGTCCACCCCCGCCGTCTGGCAGCGGGCAAAAAAGGCGGGGTACCCGTAGCGGAAGACCGGGTTTAAGTAGGTCAAAAACACAACGGGCACCTGGGTGTCCTCCCGCAGCCGGGCCACCGTGTCAAACAGCTTGTCCAGCGTCGTCCCGGCAGCCAGCGCCCGCAGGTTAGCCCGCTGGATCACAGGCCCCTCGGCGATGGGATCGGAAAACGGCACCCCGATTTCAATCAGATCGGCCCCGCCCCGGATCATCGCCCGCAAATAGGCTTCGCTCTTTTCCAGCGTCGGGTCGCCCCCGGTCAGAAAACCGATAAAGGCCTTGCCATGCGTGAACGCGTTCGGAATTCTACTCATGGAGATTCGCCCCCCTGTACCGCGCAATGGCGGCCACATCTTTGTCCCCCCGGCCCGACAGGCAGACGATGATACTCTCGTCTCGGGGTAAACCGGGCGCCAGCTTCCGGACGTAGGCCACGGCGTGAGCGCTCTCAATGGCGCAGATGATCCCCTCGGTGCGGGCCAGGTACTCGAAGGCGGACACCGCCTCCTCGTCGGTCACCGGGACATAGCGCGCCCGGCCGCTGTCGTGCAGGGCGGCGTGCTCCGGCCCGATGCCGGGGTAGTCCAGCCCCGCCGAGATGGAGTAGACAGGGGCGATCTGCCCCTGTTCATCCTGGCAGAAATAGGACTTCATGCCGTGAAATACCCCCACGGAACCCTTGGTCAGCGTGGCCGCGTGCTGGTCTGTGTCCACGCCGCGCCCCGCCGCCTCGCACCCGATCAAACGCACCGAGGCGTCCGGCACAAAGGCGTGGAAGGTGCCCATGGCGTTGCTCCCGCCGCCCACACAGGCCACCACCGCCGCCGGCAGCTTACCCTCCCTGGCCAGAATCTGCGCCCGGGCCTCCCGGCCAATGACGCTCTGGAAGTCCCGCACGAGAGTGGGGAAGGGGTGCGGCCCCATGACCGAACCCAGAACATAATGGGTATCATACACCCGGGAGGCCCACTCCCGCATGGTTTCGTTCACCGCGTCCTTGAGCGTCATGGTGCCCGACGTGACCGGGTTGACCTTGGCCCCCAGCAGCTCCATGCGGTAGACGTTGAGCGCCTGGCGCTCGGTGTCCTCTTTGCCCATAAAGATTTCGCAGGACAGCCCCAACAGCGCCGCCGCCGTCGCGGTGGCCACGCCGTGCTGCCCCGCGCCGGTCTCGGCGATCAGCCGCGTCTTGCCCATCCGCCGGGCCAACAGCGCCTGCCCGAGAACGTTATTGATCTTGTGCGACCCGGTGTGGTTCAGGTCCTCCCGCTTGAGGTAGACCTTCGCCCCCCCCAAATCAGCGGTCACAC